>CAJUSN010000032.1 GCA_910589095.1 uncultured Muribaculaceae bacterium | reverse complement strand
AATGTACGTATTTTTACAATACATTTTAACAACCGCTTATTTACATTGACCCCTTGATTGCTCTGTGCGTATAGCATAGGGCCGCAAGCAAGAGCGGCGCACAATGCTACAAACTTAGGTCTCATGAAATCTAAATTCATACGATCTTGGCACTGGTTAGTGAATAAATTGGTTATTTTAGAAATGTTTGCTCTATTTACAAATGTTAATAATTCTACGGCTCACGCAACTGAATGTCAACATTTACCGAAATCCGTTGACGGAATTCTAATTTTGTCACTTAAATCGCGACATTTCATAATATTAAGGAGAACAATCGATTACAAAGTTAGTTAAATTTTCACTTAATATAAATATATATACGTTAATTATTTTTAATTTAAACCAGCAACTCCGTGCCTATAGACGCGCAAACATCCACACCTGTTAACAGCATTAACATTTCACAACCCTCGTTTTATCCATCTGCAAGAGCGCCAACTTCAACTATCGGCTTTATTTTAACAAAAAAGAGACCGCGCAAAGGCGCGGTCTCTGATATGAGTGGTGGGGAAACGTTTTCGGAGAAAACGTTCTACGGGATTATTTCTGATAGAATTGGAATCCGGTGCAATAGATATTGGAGTAGTAGCTACCACTGCCAACAACGCAATTGATATAGCGAACCTGAGTGGGTGAATCAAAAGTCAGATTCTGGCTGTCATCGCCGGGCCAAGTAAATTCGGCATCCCATGTAGTCCAATTCTGACCATCGGTACTTGTCTTGAACTCAGTGAAACCGTTCAAGGCATAATACCAAGCATAGAACGAAAGTTTGAGACCTGTAAGTTCATAGGTTTGCTGAAGATCGATTTCAATAACGTCACCTTTAGCCCAAGGAGCCACATAATCGTAAGCAGTGAACAGGTAGCTCCAGTCATCGCCATAATTCGACATTTCACTTCCGTTGACTTTCATGGTCCAACCGTCGGCCGAGTTGTAGCTGATGAGTGAACCGGCAGGAGTGCCAAGCGAAAGAGTGGGAGGTGCAACGTAGACAACTACGTAGCAAACGTATTCGTCGGCAGCGAGAGCAGCGCCTTTTCCGTTAATGCCGGATACCTTAACGGGGATAACGTAGCGTACACCGTCGGCCAATTTGCTGTGATTTCCTGCATTCAGCTTGATTCCGCCTTTAGTTGCACCCTTTTCTACGGTTATCGGACTTTTGAGCGTGGTGCCATCCATGAACTCGTAAGTGAAATCACTGTCACCATAATTCTGAACGAAAGATGACACGAGGTTGCCGTCGATTTCGGCTTCAAGGGTGATTGTCTCATCGGCTGCCCATTTCGCTGTAACAACATCGGTAGCTGCGAGATTGGCAAGTTGGGAGGTCCAGGGGCTGTCATCGGCCTGGAGTTTCACTTCATAAACGGAAGCTACCTGCACGAAGTTGGCCTGATATACGAAATGGATGTAAACTGCGCCATGGCCTTCGCTGATGCTACCTCCGCCAGACACATTTTCAATCTTGATGGGGAGAATGAGGTCCTTGGCGCTGGTCTGCAATGACTGGCGATCATAAACATCCATGGTGATCATCTCTTCTGAAAGATATGTACCCTTCTTGATGGTGAACACATCGTTTGTGAGACGTACGCCGTCCATAAAGGCATAATCGGTCTTGTTAGCGGTATTGTAGGCCGAAACAAGGCTTGAGTCTATTGACACCTTCACCACCATATCCTCGGGAGCAGGCTTGGTGCAGTGCACGGGGCAGAGAGCCAATGGATTGTCCAGTGTGGAGAGGAAATCACCGGTGGCTTTGAAATCAATGGTTGAGTATGCCTCGACGGGCTCGTAGAGATACACGTAGTTCACGTTGTAGTCCGGACGGTCGGGGCTGCTTGAGTAGTCCTCGTTGTCGCAAGCTGCGAGTGGCATGAGAGCCACCGCAACTGCGCAACCTGTGAGAACCTTCCAAAATTTATTCATAATATTTGGATGATTGGAATATTATTGACTATGAAATTAATTGAAAGTATATTCGGTCCAGGAGTATGCAGCTCCACCGCCGATAGGCATGTCATGACCGTTGCCGGTAACGTCCTTCAGAACTGTTGCACCTTCGCCTTCGTTCATGGGGAGATAGAACACGAGGTTAGGATCGGTGTACTTCACCTCTTTCTTCATGTTCTTGGCAATCTGGGCAGCCGAGCGAGTGGTTTTCCACATACGCACCTGAGCCATCTGGATAACGTCGACATGATAAGAACCTGCTCCGAAGAATGTAACGCCTGTGAAGTCGAAGATCTTGCCTGCGCCACCGTTGCCGCGGTTCACCTCAACACCGTTCATGTAGAGAACCACATCGCCTGTGCCGGTATCGAATGTGTGGGCAAAGTGAATCCATTCGCCCCACTGCAGAGGATTGCTGTTGGGATCGCCGGAGTCGTAGTTGGCATCAATACCCATAGTTTTGATCTGAAGGAAGTTGTAGAGGTTTCTACCATTCTTGTCGGCATAAACCACGTCGCCGAAGCGGATGTAGAGCTCATAGTTGGCGTTGAAGCTCATGATAGCCTGGTTGTTGATGGAGAAGCCACCGTTGCCGGCTTTGTTAGTAACACGTGACCACCATTCTACAGTGAAGTTACCGAGAGAAGTGGTACCATCCCAGTTCATGTCGGATTTGTTGCTCGACACAAAACCGGGGCACATCTGGGTGAGTGATTTACCCAGTGTGATGATATAAGAGTTCGAGCCGGTTGACACAGCCTGATCAGCACCTGTAACAGAGATAGGAGCTGCATAGTCAACACCCTTTTCACCATCGAATGAAGTGATCTTCACTTCCACCTCAGCAGTGGCTGAGCCGGCAGGTATCACAACTTCGGAGGGGAACTCGATATACTCGGCAGGGATCATCAGGAACTCGGTCTCATTGCGGCCGTTGTAGGCGGCAAGTGCATCGGGGCTGAGAGCAAGCTGCACTTTGGTATCTACGGTTGCCTTCTGAGCCATGCGCACATTGAGCGAGGTAGTGGTGGTCTCTCCGGTCTTACCGATCACGATTTCCGACGAAGTGTCGGAAACGGCCTCGGAAATATAGACCATATTGTCAATTACATCGTTTTTGGAATCGCAGGCTGTGAAAGCAAGCGCTACGGCACCGAAAGCGAATAGTTTTGATGCTATTTTTTTCATGTATTATGAGAAATATTGAGGATTGATATTAGTCGATAATCGGAGGATTCTGAGTGCGGATACCCTGACGAACGGTTGAATAGTCGGGGAATCCGGGATAGTCATACTCTATGTGGTAGGCACCCTGTCCGGCATGGGGGAGAAGACCGCCCTTGTACTGCCATACTGACTGCTTGGGGAAGAGATCCTTGTCGGCAGCACGTTCGAATGTAGCCGTGACAATAGATTTGGCAAGCACTTCAGGGAAAATGTCGGGTTTGTAGCCCTTCACAATATCAAAGAACTGATCCAGCGAGTTACCGTAGATTTCATAAGTTTGCCAGCAGATGTAATCAACTGATTTAACCACATCTTCCGATAGATAGTTGTAATAACTCAACCAGCCTGCGCCGCCGGGGATGTCAATCACGAGCATACGGTTCTTTTCATCAAAACGACGACGGAGCTGACGGAGGAATTCGTTGGTAATAACTGAGTCGGAGCCGAGCTTGATGAGCGTACCGGTAGCCTCGATATCCATGTCGAAACCGTCGATGTTGTATTTGTCGCAGGTATCGGCAATGGCATCCGCATATTTGCGTGCAGCCTGAACCATAGATTCGGTGTCACCGTTGGTGAAGCCCCAGAATTCCTGGGCTGCTTCAATGGGGGGGACGCCTGAGTAGCCGGGGGTGATGTTTTCACCGATGTTAGTGGCAAGCCAGCAGAGAACGGCACGCGAGCCGCGCTTCTGGAAGGCCTGGAGGTCTTCCTGCTGAGCCGGAGTGAGGGGACCCCATGTGAGCCAGAGGCTCACGAAGTCAACACTGTCGGGCAGACCAACCAGCGAGTTACCTTTGCCGGCTGCGGTCCATGAACCGAACCATCCGAACATCACTTTGTGGGGCGATGCGAAATAGTCCTTGAGATTAGTGTAGTAGCTGTCGGGCAGAGGAGTGAAATAGTCCTCGGGCTCCGGCTCTGTCCAGTCGCTGCAGGAGCTGATGGCAATAGGAGCCATCACCAGCGCCGCGGCTGCGAAAAGTATTGATTTTAATCCTTTCATTTTTTTCAGTTGTAAATCGTATGAGTTAAATACGGTTCATTAATAATAAGGAGTGGCCTGAGCCTGATTATTTCAATGCCCACCAGAGGTTAGTGGCACCATTGTCCGGACCGCCGAGCATGGCCTGAGCCGCGCGTACGTTGGCCTCATTGGTGTTGAACTCTGACAGCGGATAAGGCAGACGACGCATACCCTGTGCTGATGTCACACCATCAGTAGAGAGGTTATTGACAACGGGGAAGAACTTGGGATAACCGGTACGACGGAAGTCGGCCCATGTTTCCCATCCGTTGGGATAGTTACCGATCCATTTCTGAACGAGTACACGCTCAAGATTGGTTTCCATTGAAGCCGAGTTGTCCCATTTGGGGCAAACGGTTGAAACAGCCGAGATGCTGTAGGTAGTGTTGCCGGGAGCAACATAGTTGGCCGGAGTGGCAGTGCTTTCAAGATAGTTGCCGATGGTGGCACCACGTTCCTGCATTGAAACGGTAACACCGGTTTCATACAGTTCCTGAGCTGTTCCACCCATGTTCCATCCGCGGAGAGCGCCCTCGGCACGGCAGAACCAAGATTCGCTGGCCGAAATAGAGAGCAGGTTGGTGGCTGCTGTAACAAGAGGTGCGGAATAGGGAGCGGGATCAGCGTGGAAAATACCGCTGCGCATACCTACATAACCACCGCCGGGAGCTTCTTCAGCATAGAAAGGCAGACGGGGATCGCTGTAGCCGTTCATATAGGAGGTGAGGTCGGCGCTCACGCGGCCTTCGTTCCAAAGGATGTTCACTTTGTGGAATGCGTTACCACCGGGGAGGAAGTTTGACCATGCTGCGTCGGAAGGATCTGAGATAAGACCGCCGGGATCGTTCACGGCTTCTTCAGCAATCTGACGGGCCTGAGCAGGCTCAACGTTCACAAGACGCATTGCAATGCGGAGTTTCACCGTGTTGGCAAGTTTCACCCACTTGGCAATGTTGCCCTGATAGATGTAGTCCACGTTGCCGAAGAGGCTGGCGGTGGTTGTGCTGCCGGCCGATTCTTTCAAACCTGCGATAGCCTTGTCGAGCTCAGAGATAAGAGCGGCATAGAGTGTGGGCATGTCGTCGTAGGCAACGGCGAAGTCCGAACCGGTTCCGATTTTAGAGAAGGGGATGGGACCGTAGCAGTCGCTCACACGGATCGAACCGAAGATGCGCACAAGGTTAGCCCAATGATAAGTGAGAGCGTCGGTACCGGCGATGTCACGGATCATGAAGAAGGGGGTGTACATCTGGGGCATTGTTGTGTCGAACATATTGCCGGACCAGTTGGTGCCCACGTTGTAAGTAGCATAGTAGCGGTCGCCGCCCCAAGCGTTCTTGGCTGCAGTCATTCGGCCATACTCGCAACCGATCATCTGGTCAAGCATCTGATAGTTGTTTTCCTGACCTTGAGCGAGCACGGGAATCATGTTCGACAGCAGGGTGGCGGTGGAGGCGAAGTCGCCCTCCATCTCCTCGGGTGTAGGTGCGGCGGGATTGGTGTTGAAATCCTCGAACTTGTCGGTACAGCTTGCAACTCCAAGAGCCATGCTGCCGCTGAGCACCCAAGCAGCTATATTTTTATATCTTTTGGTGTTCATAATGTAGAATCAAAAAGGATCAGAATGTAATTTTAACGTTGAAGCCATAGCTGCGAACGCTGGGCTGCTGGAAGTAGTCGATACCCTGATAGAAGTTGTTGGTTGTAGCTGAAGTGCTTTCGGGATCGAACGGAGCCTTGCAGTAGATCATCCACAGGTTCTTACCGGTGAGGCTGAGAGTGATGTCGGCCACATTGCGGAAGAGTGAGCGGGGAAGATTGTACGAGAGGGTGAGGTCGGCCAGACGTACGTTGGTGGCGTCATACACATAGTATGTACCGGGCATCTGTGAGATGGTCTCGTAGTAGTTCTGAGCATCCACGGTGCCGTTACCATAGATGGCAACCTGTCCGCCGTTGTCGCGAACGTCAGCAGTAGCCTGCGAAACGCCGAAGCGGTCAAGGATGGCCTGGGTGTCAGAGATAACCTTACCACCGAAGCGACCGGTCACGGTCCAGGAGAGGTTGAGGTCTTTCCAGCCCACATTGCCGGTCCAGCCCATGTTGAAGTCGGCCAGAAGTGAACCGATCTTGAAGTAGTCAACAGTTTCAACAGCGAGTTTGCCGGTCTGAGGATCTTTCCAGATGTAACCGTTTTCCGACTGGCGGAGACGTACGTTGGAGTAGAGGTCGCCCATGGTGCCACCTTCATACAGACGGATTGCGGGACCACCACCCATACCGAGGCAGTTGGAAGCGGTGAAGTAGTCCATCTCGATGGGTTTGCCGGTTTCGGGGTCGATTGCACCGTTGGCAAGCGAGATAACCTTATTATCGTTCATCGAGTAGGTAAGACCGGTGGTGAAGCGCCAGTCGCCCCATGACTTGTTGAAGTTGATGCCTGCTTCAATACCGCGGTTACGGATGTTACCGGTCTGGATAAGGTTGGTTTCGTAACCTGATGAACCGGATGCGGGAATCTTGAAGGTCTGATTGAAAGTGTTGGCGTTATAGTAGGTGAATTCAAGACCGAGAGCATTGTCGAAGAACTTGGCGCTCAAACCGATTTCATACGATTTTGTATTTTCGGGCTTGAGGTTGGGGTTGTAGTGAATCGACGGCCATTCGTACTGGTTGGTCTGGTCATTGTATTCATACTGCATGCGGGTGAGGTAGCGCGAGGGTGAGCTTGCAACTTCGGCCCATGAACCACGGATCTTCAAGTAAGAGATGGCCTGGGGGAGCTGATCGCGGAAGGTCTCGCTGATAAGCCATGATGCACCTACCGAGGGGTAGAAGTAGCTCATCTTGTCGGTGAAAGCAAGCATGGAAGCCCAGTCGTTACGACCTGTAACGGTGAGGTAATACTGGCTGTCCCAGCCGAGTTCGACGCTGGCGAAGATTGATTGAGTCTGGTCATGCCAGCTGGTTTCACCGGTCTTCATCTGAGTGCGGCTGATGTTACCCTGGTGGAAGAAGTTGGGCACCTTGTCAAGACCGCCTTCATAGAGGTTGCCCTCTTCAAGAAGGTCATTGACCGAAGCACCGAGCTGTGCGTTGACGTTCAATCGGTTTTCAAAGAAATTCTTGTTCATGGAGGCCATCACGTCGGCGTAGGTGGAACGGTCCAAAGTGGTGTGGCGACCATACATACCCTTGTCAGAACCTGCGAGGGTCATGATGGTTGTGGCGTAATATTTTTCCTGATAGATGGTGTTGGCGTTGTCCACGCGTACACGACCAATTACGTACAACCAGGGAAGGATGTCATATTTCAAAGATGCATTGAACATATAACGCTGCTTGCGGGCTTCGCGGAGCATACGTTTCTGTGTCCAGTAGGGGTTCTGCATCGCGAACTGGGTGCTGTACTTCTGTTCCCAGAACTGAGTCATGAGGTTGCGCGAGGGGTCGAAGCGCTCGAACATGCGCACATCATCGAAATTCTCACCGCGGGGGAAGAGATAAAGAGCGGGAAGGGGGTTGAAGTATTCACCGGAACCCACCATGTTCTTATTGTTCTGGATGATGTACTGCGCGCCAAGGTCGAGAGTCAACTTGTCGTCGAAGAACTTGGTGGTGTTGCGCAGCGAGAAGTTGTAGCGGTTGTAGTCCGATTCAGGCATCACACCGGGAGCCATTGTCACGGCAGCCGAAGCAAATGTCTGGTTCTTGTCAGTACCAGCAGTAAAGCTGAGCGAGTTGATCTCGGTTACACCTGTACGGTAGAAGTCCATAGGATCGAAGGTGGTGGGAGTGGCAAGTTTCTTACCCCATGAGGTGAAGTCACCTTCATTGTTTCCGTAAGTGTTCTGGAACTTGGGAGTCATCCAGGCGTTGCTGAATGAGGTAGAGTTGCTGTAAGTGAGCTTGGCACGTCCTTCAGTACCTTTCTTGGTGGTGATAAGGATCACACCGCTGGCAGCGTTAGAACCGTAGAGAGCGGCAGCCGAAGGTCCGGAGAGCACTGACATTGATTCGATATCGTCAGGGTTGATGTCGGCAACGGAGCTCGAACCGGGCTGCTTGTTCATAGTACCGCCACCTTCGTAACCGGTATTCACGTCAAACATGGGGATACCGTCGATCACGTAGAGGGCGTTGTCATTACCTGAGAGCGATTTGGTACCGCGCATGATAACACGTGCAGCAGAACCGGCACCTGCCGAACCGCTGCTGATGTTCACACCGGCCACCTTACCGGCGAGAGAGTTGATAAAGTTGGCATCCTTGTTAGCGGTGAGAGCGTCGCCGTTAACGGTCTGCACATTGTAGCTCAACGCTTTCTGTTCGCGCTTGATACCGAGTGCAGTTACCACTACCTCATCCAGGGTCTGAGTGTTTTCTTTAAGGGTTACTGTGATTGGTCCCGAGCCGGTAACCTTCACCGTGGCAGGTGAGAATCCGATGTAGCTGAAGGTCAGCACATCGCCCGGACGGGCTTTGATTGTGAAGCGACCATCGACGTCGGTAGAAGCTACGCTTCCCTTTCCTTCGATGCCCACTGTTACTCCAATAAGCGGATCGCCCGACGAATCGAGGACCTCACCGCTTACAGTGGTCGCTGCTGCACTCTGAGGGGCTGCGGCGGCCGAAGCTGCAAGAACTTGATTGCTCTGTGCGTATAGCATAGGGCCGCAAGCGAGAGCGGCACACAATGCTACAAACTTAGGTCTCATGAAATCTAAATTCATATGATCATGGCACTAATTGGTGAATAAAAAAATATTTATGATTGATATTAAAATTTTTAAGGTACTATCTAATACAAAGGTCAGATTCTATAATTTTATTAATCAGCAAAACATTGAATCGCACAGGGCGTCATGGAGGCCGGTTCTATACATAAAAGCCGATAGTATTAGTTCAACAAAGGTAGGTAATTATGCTCAATACGAGCCATGCTAAGTGTTAATATTAATTAATGCAAACGCACAGTTTTGTATATATTTGTTAATTTGCAGCTGTGATATTAACAACCCGAATATCAAAATGTCACTAAGCTATTGTAGAACGTGGATTACTGACCTTTATTACATGACAATTTGACACAAATGCACATTTAAAGGGATTTTAACATTTCACTCTGACTGCGACTGATTTCTTTGTATTAATTTTGCAACGTGAATCTGGCCGGTAGGCCGATACACCTTATTATATAATATATAAAAACTGACTCTACTTTTTTTATTATGCAGCTCACCACCCTTACTGCTATCTCGCCCGTCGATGGCCGCTACCGCAGCAAATGCGAGGCTTTGGACATGTATTTTTCAGAATACGCGCTCATCCGTTACCGCGTGCGCGTTGAAGTGGAATATTTCATAGCACTCTGCAACATCCCGCTCCCCCAACTTAAAGAAGTGGACCATAATCTATTCGGTCAGCTTCGCGCCATTTACCGGGATTTCACTCCGGCCGATGCCATGCGCATAAAGGAGATAGAGTCAGTGACCAATCACGATGTCAAGGCCGTGGAATACTTCCTCAAGGAACGCTTTGACGCTCTCGGACTTGAACCCTACAAGGAATTCATCCACTTCGGCCTCACCTCTCAAGACATCAACAACACTTCGGTGCCAATGTCGATTGCCGAAGCTCTCAATGAAGTATATATCCCGGCTATCGAAGAGCTGATTGCCAAGCTGACAGCCATGGCCGAAGAGTGGAAAGATGTGGCTATGCTGGCCCGCACACACGGACAGCCCGCCTCCCCTACCCGCCTGGGCAAGGAGCTCATGGTGTTCGTGTATCGCCTCAATGAGCAGCTCGCCTCGCTCCGCGCAGTGAAGATAAGCGGCAAGTTCGGAGGCGCCACCGGCAACTTCAACGCTCATGCCACCGCCTACCCCGCTTTCGACTGGAAAACATTCGCAGCGGAATTCCTCGCTACATCGCTCGGCATCCAGCGCGAGGAATACACCACCCAGATTTCCAACTACGACAACCTCGCTGCGGTGTTCGACGCCCTCCGACGCATCAACACAATCATTCTTGACCTTGACCGCGACATATGGATGTACATCTCCATGGACTATTTCAAGCAACGCATCAAAGCCGGAGAAGTTGGATCATCAGCAATGCCTCACAAGGTGAACCCCATCGATTTCGAAAACTCCGAAGGCAACCTCGGCCTGGCCAATGCCGTGTTGGCACATCTTGCCCAGAAACTCCCGGTGTCACGTTTGCAGCGCGACCTCACCGACTCAACCGTTCTCCGCAACATCGGCGTGCCCTTCGGCCACATGCTCATAGCCATAGCTAGCACAATGAAAGGACTGGGTAAACTAATCCTGCATGAAGAGAGCCTTAAAGCCGACCTTGACCGTATGTGGGCCGTGGTGGCTGAAGGTATTCAGACCATCCTGCGTCGCGAAGGCTACCCTCACCCCTACGAAACACTCAAGCAACTCACCCGCACAAACTCAGCAGTAACAGCCGAAAGCATCGCTGCGTTCATAGACACTCTTGATGTAACACCCGAAGTGAAAGAGGAACTCCACCGCCTTTCACCGGCCACTTACACCGGTCTTTGACACTCGGAGTGTCACCGTTTCATAAACAGAGCGGGCTTCCCTTTCCGGGAAGCCCGCTCCGCTTATGTATAATTACGTTTTTAATTCTCCTCTTCGGGAGCGTCAAATGTCCACGCATGACCGCCGAACACTGCAAGCCCTGCTTCAGGACTATAGAAGAAACGCGAGTCAGCTACCTCAGGGAAACGCGGCATGTAACGACCATTGACCTCATCGCAAATCACTTCGCGCACCTCAAGCGTACCGGTACCACCGGCTCGCTGAAGCTCACGGTCAACAGTACGGAACCAAAGGCTCACATCGCCATCGGCACGGCGCTGGATCAGCACCAATCCGTCAATATCCTCCTTGTTGTTATAGAGATATAGTTTGCGTCCTATCCATTCGCCGGGAAATCCTTCTTCAGTCATAGGCACCACAAACTCGGCCTTGACAAATCCTGCTGCCGGTTCATAATCGCCGGTCTTGGGGTTATAGTGGTCCCAGGTCATCGGACACCACTCGTCGGTCACTTCCCCCATGTCTATGATTGTACCCATGGGCAGACGACCTGCACGACGTGCTTCGGTCGATGGTTTTTCACGGACATTAAGAATATCGGCCTTCACCACAGCTGGAACCGCTGCAGCCACCGATGGAACTAATATAGATGTAATTGCAATGAAAAACGATAATAAGATGGTCTTCATAAGAAAAAATGTTGATTGCTTTGGAATTGGTTCTTTTTCAAATCGGGGACAAACTTAGCGAATATTTGCAACTTTTCCAAACCCTGCGGGAAGTTTCATAAACAAAAAGCGCGGACCTCACGGTTCGCGCTTAAAGTCTTTGTCAGGTCATCAGGACCTGTCCCAAAACAATTTCCAAATAGATTTCATGGGAACGGGTCCCTATCTATTATGTGGTTAAGTTCATTCGTAAAAATTATCTGATGCAAAATTACTATGAACTTACAAGTTCCACCATACCTAAATTTAGGTATTTTTGGGTTAGATGTGGGGCCTTATATAATCAAAAACAATTATTTCGGCCATTTTTCCGCTCAATCCATGAGCTTACGATACCTACGGCGAGGGGGTTCCTTACCTCCGTTCTTAGCCCTTTTGTACTCCTCGAAATCGGAATACGAACCTTCGTAATAAACCACATTGCCGTCGCCTTCAAACGAGAGAATGTGGGTGCAGATGCGGTCGAGGAACCAGCGGTCGTGACTGACAACAACAGCGCATCCGGCAAAATCCTCCAAGCCCTCTTCAAGCGCACGAAGAGTGTTGACGTCAATATCATTGGTAGGTTCGTCGAGAAGCAGCACATTGCCTTCCTCCTTCAATGCCATGGCAAGATGCAGACGGTTGCGCTCGCCACCTGAAAGCACGCCAATCTTCTTCTCCTGATCGGCTCCGGTGAAGTTGAAGCGCGACAGATAAGCACGTGCATTTACGTCGCGGCCGCCCATTCGGAAGCTCTCCACTCCCTGCGAAATAACTTCATACACGCTCTTCTCCGGTAGCAGATCATGGTGAGTCTGGTCAACGTAAGCAATTTTCACAGTCTCGCCAACGTCAAACGATCCGGCGTCAGGCTTCTCCTGTCCCATGATCAGGCGGAACAGTGTGGTTTTGCCTGCACCGTTAGGACCAATCACACCCACAATGCCGTTTGGAGGCAACATGAAGTCAAGGCCTTCAAACAATTTCTTCTTGCCGAATGATTTTGTCAATCCGTTAGCCTCAATCACCTTCTGACCCAGGCGCGGGCCATTGGGGATGAAGATCTCAAGGCG
Source organism: uncultured Muribaculaceae bacterium (assembly GCA_910589095.1). Classification (GTDB taxonomy): domain Bacteria; phylum Bacteroidota; class Bacteroidia; order Bacteroidales; family Muribaculaceae; genus Paramuribaculum. Next base: position 6,193 of record CAJUSN010000032.1, on the reverse strand, counting down.
CTCCTCGCGCTGTTTCTGATCCTCATTGAGCAATCGGTCATAGCTGTTAAGACGGGCCTTACCCTTGGCCTGACGTGCCTTGGGCGCCATGCGCACCCATTCCAATTCACGCTCCAGAGTTTTCCGGCGTTTGCTGGCCTGTTTCTCCTCCTGAGCCATGCGTTTGGTTTTCTGATCAAGCCATGACGAGTAATTGCCCTTCCAAGGTATGCCTTCTCCGCGATCAAGTTCAAGAATCCAGCCCGCAACATGGTCAAGGAAATAGCGGTCGTGGGTGATGGCTATCACCGTGCCGGGATACTGACGAAGATGCTGCTCAAGCCAATCGATCGACTCAGCGTCGAGGTGGTTGGTTGGCTCATCGAGCAGAAGCACGTCGGGCTGCTGGAGGAGCAAACGGCAGAGTGCCACACGGCGACGCTCACCTCCCGAAAGGGTGGCCACCGGCTGATCATCGGGCGGACACTGAAGTGCGTCCATGGCTCGCTCAAGTTTGGAATCTATATTCCATGCATCAGCGGCATCAAGTTTATCCTGGAGCTCAGCCTGACGCGCAATCAAAGCATCCATCTTGTCCGGATCCTCCAAAACCTCAGGATCGCAGAATGCCTCATTCACACGGTCAAATTCCGCAAGAAGGTCCATGATTGGCTGGACGCCCTCGCGCACCACATCTATAACCGTTTTTTCAGGATCAAGCTGCGGGTCCTGTTCCAGGTAACCCACCGAATATCCGGGCGAGAACACAACCTCTCCCTGGAAATCCTTGTCGATTCCGGCTATGATTTTCAACAGCGAGGACTTACCTGAACCATTAAGACCTATGATACCGATTTTGGCACCATAGAAAAATGACAGGTATATATTTTTCAACACTTGCTTCTGAGGAGGGTAGGTTTTTGACACACCTACCATCGAGAATATTATTTTTTTATCGTCGGCCATGCGTAAGACTGTATTTGGGGATGATTATTTCTGCTTGGGAGCGTAACGTACCGGATAATCGCAACGGATTTTCCCGGCCACTATGTTGCGCAGCTTCGCGCGGATGAGCTGCTTGCGTATGGGGGAGATATGGTCAATGTAGAGCTTGCCCTCCAGATGGTCACACTCATGCTGGACAATACGTGCCAAGAAGCCGGAAATCTCCTCTTCATGGGGCTGAAAATCGGCATCAACCCAGCGAAGGCGAATATGCTCCACACGGTTCACATTCTCCGATAGTCCCGGCAAGCTGAGACAACCCTCGGCATGCGAAGTGGGCGCGCCCTCAAGGATCTCAATCTCCGGATTGATCAATGTGAACTTCCGTCCGGCACATTCCGGAAAGCTCTCAGCCACAGGATCGGCATCGATAACCACTATGCGGTCATTCAGCCCAATCTGAGGGGCGGCAAGTCCAACACCTTCACTTTCATACATGGTGTCGAACATTTTTTCAACAAGCTCCTTCAGTCCCTTGTAGGAGGGTTCCACAGTTTTGGATATGCGGCGGAGCACCGGGTGTCCGTATAGATAAACGGGTAAGCTCATATTATTTTTATTTTTTCGTTAGCTGTCAGCTGTTTTTAAACAATTTGGAGCGGCTTGATTCCAACGGCCACTTATTTTTTCACAGGCCTCCCTCTGAATAGGCTCTGCTCTGGAGGTAATCGTTGAGTATGATGGCGGCGGCCATGGTATCCACGGTAGCCTTATCGCGCCGTTGCATCTTCTTCATGCCGGAATCCAACATGGAACGGTGAGCTATCACCGAAGTGAAACGTTCATCGAAAAACTCCACCGGAACACCCGGCAGAACTTTCCGCAAGCGGTTTATCCCTGGAGTGATATAGCGCATCGATTCCGAGTCGCGCCCATGGACATCACGCGGAAGTCCAACAATTATTGCATCCACCTGCTCACGCGCCACATACCCCCTCACAAAGTCAATTAATCCGGAAGTGGCAACGGTGGTGAGCCCCGTGGCAACAATGCGCAGGGTGTCGGTGACTGCTATGCCGCAACGTCGGCGACCATAGTCTATGGCTAAGAGGCGTCCCAAAGGCTTGGACGGTTTACTCGAACGTCATTTCGTCGAAGCCCTCGGCATCGAACTCGTCGGGGTTGTACTCATTGGACCCGTAGAACTCCTCATCCATATCGGCGGCCGGAGTGGCGCCCACAGCCGGTTTCTTCGGCTTCTCTTCAAGCTCCTCTATATCCATGATCTGCGCGGGTGCTTTACCGCGGGCCACAGTGCAGAGAGGGTCCAGAAGCGACTTGCCTGGTTCAGTTTCCTTAAGCTCCATATAGAAGCAGCGGTCCGTAATATAGTCAAACACAAAGAGCAGGCGCTGACCTTCATCCTCCACAAAGTCGGCTATCACCGAATCTTCCATCAGATACACATCCTCCGATGAATCGGAGCCCATATCTTCAAGCGTGATCTCAACATCCTTCTCCCAGTTATCATCGCAGATAAAGAACGAGCTGAGAACATTTTTGTCATACCCTACTGATTCGCATATCGCGTTGCGGAGAGCGAGGAATGTAGAGTCGGCGTCAATTTCAATTTCACGTCGGAAATTTTCAACCTCATCGGAAATAATGCGAAACTTGTAAACCATATTATTATATAATGTTGTTATCTCTTTTACATTTCATTCACTGATTCCATGAACCGGCCACACGCCACTCACGGACGCACGCACCAATCTGTTCACGATGCGAAATTAGCAATTTGCCATCAATTGCGAAACACTATACATTATTTTTTTTCAACCCTCCATTAAAAAACATCCGCTACTGCCAAATCCCCACATTTTGTCACCTTGACACTCGCTCACATTAGCCAGGTGCCGCTGTGAACCGCACTGCGCTCCCGAGTGTTGTTACTGCGATGCCCGAACGATGCGACATTTTGTCAGCCTCGGCTGACAGGTTGACGCTTTGGCACACCGTTTGCATGTTCAGTCGGCATCAAGCCCATCACCGGGCAACATTTAAACTTATACAACAATATATAACCAACATAACTAAACACAAGTAACCATTATGAATCTCCAACCATTGGCCGACAGAGTGATAATCCTCCCTTCACCTGCTGAAGAAGTGACTGTTTCAGGTATCATCATCCCTGACTCGGCAAAAGAAAAGCCCCTCAAGGGCAAAGTGGTGGCTGCCGGAAATGGCACCAAGGATGAAGAAATGCTCCTCAAAGAGGGCGACGAAGTTATCTTCGGCAAATATGCCGGAACCGAAGTGGAATTCGAAGGCGAGAAATATCTCATCATGCGCCAGAGCGATGTGCTTGCCGTAGTGAAAGCCTGACCTCCACCCCCAAACCCATAACTAACTAATAAAAATTCAAAGAAATGGCTAAAGAAATAAAATTTGAAATCAAAGCTCGCGAAGAGCTCAAAAAAGGCGTTGACGCTCTCGCCGATGCCGTTAAGGTAACCCTTGGCCCGAAAGGCCGAAACGTGATTATCGAGAAGAAATTCGGAGCTCCTCACATCACCAAGGATGGCGTGAGTGTGGCACGCGAAGTGGAACTCGAGGATCCGTTCCAGAACATGGGTGCGCAGCTCGTGAAAGAAGTGGCATCCAAAACAGGCGATGATGCCGGAGACGGCACCACCACCGCCACCGTACTCGCTCAGGCCATCATCAACGTTGGACTGAAAAACGTGGCGGCCGGTGCCAACCCCATGGACATCAAGCGTGGTATCGACAAGGCCGTGGCCAAAGTAGTAGAGACCATCAAAGGAATGAGCCAGGAAGTGGGCGACGACTTCAAGAAAATCGAAGACGTGGCACGTGTATCGGCCAACAACGATGAAGCAATCGGCCGTCTCATTGCCGAAGCCATGAAGAAAGTGAAGAAAGAGGGCGTCATCACCGTCGATGAAGCCAAAGGCACCGAAACCACAGTTGACATTGTGGAAGGTATGCAGTTCGACCGTGGCTATATCTCACCCTACTTCGTTACCAACACCGAGAAGATGGAATGTGAGATGGATTCTCCCTACGTGCTCCTCTTCGACAAAAAAATATCAAACCTCAAGGACCTTCTCCCCATCCTGGAAGCAAGCGCACAGAGCGGTCGTCCGCTTCTTATCATTGCCGAAGATGTTGACAATGAAGCGCTCGCAACATTGGTTGTCAACCGTCTGCGCGGTTCTTTGAAAATCTGTGCCGTGAAAGCTCCCGGATTCGGCGACCGCCGCAAAGAGATGCTCGAGGATATCGCAGTGCTCACCGGCGGTGTGGTAATCTCTGAAGAAAAGGGCATGAAACTTGAATCGGCAACCGTCGACATGCTCGGTCGCGCAGAGAAAATCGAGGTGAACAAAGAGAACACCACCATCATCAACGGCCTTGGCTCAAAAGATGCCATCGCAGCACGTGTGGCTCAGATCAAGGCTCAGATCGAACAGACCACCAGCGACTACGACCGCGAGAAACTTCAGGAACGCCTTGCCAAATTGGCCGGCGGTGTTGCAGTGCTCCATATCGGAGCTCCCTCTGAAGTGGAAATGAAAGAGAAGAAAGACCGCGTTGACGACGCCCTTTCAGCTACCCGTGCAGCCATTGCCGAAGGTATCGTTCCCGGCGGTGGTGTGGCTTACATCCGCTGCGTCAGCGAGCTCGACGACCTCAAGGGCGACAACGATGATGAAACCACCGGTATCCAGATCGTTCGCCGCGCCATTGAAGAGCCTCTCCGCCAGATCGTGGCAAATGCCGGCGTTGAAGGTGCCGTTGTGGTTCAGAAAGTAAAAGAAGGTACAGGCGACTATGGCTATAATGCCCGCACCGATACTTACGAAAACCTCATGGCTGCCGGTGTTATCGACCCCGCCAAGGTTACCCGCGTGGCTCTTGAAAACGCTGCCTCGATTGCCGGAATGTTCCTCACCACAGAGTGTGTGATCGCCGACAAGAAAGAGGAGAATCCCGCTCCTGCAATGCCCGCTCCCGGAATGGGTGGAATGGGCGGCATGATGTAATGCTGAAACAGCTCATCTATCATAAATATCATAAAAAAATCGCTTCCTTATGGGAGCGATTTTTTCATTTCTAAGTACTTCATTTACTTTTTCGATTCGAACAGCGCACGCATCGAACCAAGCGATGAGAGCACGCCTGACGCCTCATAGGGCATATAGATTGTCTTGTTATCCTTGCCGGAAGTCATCTCCTTGAGTGTTTCGATATACTTCATGGCAAGCATATAAGTTGCCGGATCGGTCTGCTCGGAAGCTATTGCGGCGGCTATGCACTTTATGGCATCAGCCTCGGCTTGCGCATTGAGCAGTATGGCGCGGGCCTCACCCTCAGCACGTAGCACCTCGCTCTGCTTCGTGGCCTCGGCCTCATTGATGCGTGATGCTTTCTCACCCTCCGAACGGAGGATTAGCGACTGTTTCTCGCCCTCGGCATTCAAAATCTCGGCACGACGATTTCGTTCCGCCTGCATCTGTTTTTCCATTGCAACGCGCACACTCTCAGGGGGTGTGATATCCTGCAATTCCACTCGGTTCACCTTCACGCCCCACTTGTTCGTGGCATCGTCAAGAATCACCTGCAGCTTGGAATTGATAGTGTCGCGCGAGGTGAGAGTCTCATCCAGTTCAAGCTCGCCTATCACATTTCGGAGCGAAGTCTGAGTCAACTTCTCTATAGCATTCGGAAGATTGTCAATCTCATACACCGCTTTCTTCGGGTCGGTGATCTGGAAATAAAGGAGCGCGTTGATTTCAGTCGTCACATTGTCGCGGGTAATAACCTGCTGTGATGGAAAATCATACACTTGCTCGCGGAGATCGATCACACTGGTGGTGATTGCCCGGGCAATGTTGTGGCCGCCATAAGTCTCAACCTTGCGGGTGTAGATAACCTTGGGGCGGTCAACGAACGGGATTATAAAATTGAGACCCGGCGACAACACACTGTGAAAACGCCCCAAGCGCTCAACAACTCGAGTCTCCGACTGAGGCACAACCTTCACCCCTGCCGAAATCACAACTATGGCAAGGAGCACAAGCACTCCTGCAAGAATCCATGCTACTAATGTCATATATCTTTATGTTTTTAAGTAAGTATTCAAGTTAACAGTATTGTAATCAAGTATTTTCAAGAGGCTCCACCGTAAGTATTATACTATCATAAGCCAAAACGCTCACGAATTTTCCACGATGAATCACCT
>CAJUSN010000031.1:1385-18954 GCA_910589095.1 uncultured Muribaculaceae bacterium | reverse complement strand
AACACCGCCAAGCCGTCTTTTAACACTTCAACCGCTTATTTACATTGACCCATAAAAATCTCTTGAACTTATACGATATAGAATAGTACCAAAAATAATAAATGCCCCGACCCATATACATATATATTTATATGCATGAACCGGCAAACTTAATTAATTTGCTCAACTGCTTATTGTGAGAAGAAAGCACATACCTGATACTGTATAAATCGCTTGTAAAGTTACATATTTTTTTGCAAAAATTATTCAAGCAGTTAGCTGAAATGCACAAAATTAACAATTTTTATCCACCGTAATAAAGCAAAGGGATACAAAGACAAAATTAGCCATTATATACCAATCATTTAATAAAAGAAAGAAGGTGACAAAGTAAAAATATAATTTCGGCCAAGGCTCTTCCCGTAGGATTAAGACCTTGGCCGAAATTTATAAGGAGTTATCTAATCGACTTTTAGAAGTTGGGCTTATCAATATCCCAGAACACGCGAGTAGAATAGAGGTCAGCACCTCCGATAGCATCAAGACCGGAATTGTTCACGTCGTCAACACCGGCTTGGATACCACTGTTGGGGAGGTGGCAACGACGGATAAGGTCACCATCGTTGAGCGAGAAGTCGCCGAGGCCAGGGTTGAGAACTGGGAAGATCTTGGGATAGCCGGTACGACGGATATCTGTCCAGGCTTCATAGCTGTAGGGGAAGATGGCGATGTACTTCTGAGTCATGATCTTCTCAAGCTTGGTTTCAGGATCGTCAGAGTCATTCCACTTAACACCGATCTTGGTCACGCTTTCCATATTGTTAGCGGAATCTTCGGGGTCAACATAAGTGAAGGGAACAGCTTCGGTGAGCTCCATGTACTTCTCAAGAGCGCTCTGATAGTTGTTGGTGGGATAGCCGAAAACGTCACCGCAATCAGCATTTTCAATACCACGTTCATAGAAGAACTGGGGAGTGCCACCCATGTTCCAACCGTAGAGAGCACCTTCGGCACGATGGAAGTCAACTTCAGCCCACTTCATGATGTAAACAGGCATGTAAGAGAAGTCATCGCTGGTGAACTGAGAGTAAGCTGTACGGGTGTTAGATTCGTACTGCTGGCCATTGTACATGCGAAGACCTGCACGAAGACCAACCTTAACTGTACCCTGCGGAGTAACTTCACCGGTGTTGACATTGACCATGTCGTGAGAGTTGGTGTCAACGAGGTAATCATAGTACGGGTGCTTGAGCGAAGCGAGCATGCTGATAAAAGAAGCATTTGCACGAGAGTCGTTCCAGCTTGACATAATCACCTTGAGGGGGTGAGAAGCAAAGAAGTCAGTGAGCGTACAAAGTACCACCTGCTGCATCTGACCTTCAATAACGCCTGATGCTACGGCTTCTTCAGCCCAAGTCTTGGCAATGTTCTTGTCATACTTCACGATATGGAGAGCCATACGGAGCTTGAGTGAGTTGGCATAACGCTTCCAAGTGCTGATTTGCTTGTCGATAGTCATTACGTCATAGAAATCCAATACGTTCTGGATTTTCTCTTTGTACCAGTCGGGACGGTTCTCAAAGTTATCGAACACATTAACGATGTCGTCAATGTTTTTTACGATAGCACTGTAGATGTCGTAACCCTTATTGAATTCGAAGGGGTTTGACTGAACATTTGACTTATGATCCAGATAAGGAATTGCACCGTAGATATCGGTCACTTCCTGAGCTGCATGGTCAAACAGAAGGAGGGCGATAGCCTTAAGTTCAACAACATTGTTGGTAAGGTCGTTGTTAAGGAAGTTACCAAGGTAGGTCTTCATCGAGAGGAAGCGTCCGTAAGGGCCTTCACAGAAGTCACGATAATAAGAGTAGGTTGACTCCAACTGTCCGTTCCAGTTCTGGTCGGCAGTACAGTAACCGCAATAGTTATCGGTGTTAAGGTTGTAGATATACTGCCACTGGTGTTCACCGGGCTGTGTACCATCCTTACCACCGGCAATGTAATACTGAGCGGTAATAAGCTGGCCGAAGTTGGTGTTCAGCGAAGCGATAGCGGCGTCGAGAGTTTCTTCGTCGATATCCTTGATTTCAAGGTTGTCGGCGTCACCGAAAAGAGGTGTCGGGTCAACCGTGACGTCGGTAGTAGCATACTCGTCGCCCGGATTGTCGAAATCCATACATGCGGTCAGACCAAATGCAGGCACCAAGGCTAACGCGTATTTAAGATATTTGAAGTTCATGTGATAGAATCAGATTATTTGTTTAGAATTCCAATTTAAGGTTGATACCGTAAGAACGTGAAGAGGGCATGTTGAAGATGTCGAATGCACCGAGACCGTTCTTGGTAGAGAGTGCGAGATCGGGATCAGAGGGAGCCTTCTTGTAGATGAAGAAGAGGTTGCGACCCACAGCTGAAAGGGTAAGACCCTTGATGGCACCCTTGAAGAGATTGCGGAGGGTGTAGCTGAGCGAGATTTCACCGAGACGGAAGTTGGTGGCATCATAAACATATTCAGATGCAACGGTCTGACCACCGACTGTTTTGTAATAATCTTCAACAGGAACAAGAGTGTCACCGATGTACATACCGGGCTTGGTAGTACCATTTGAAGATACCCAGTTCAGACCGCTTGCTTCAGCTGCGAGACGAGCATCGGCCGTGCGCTGTGAAACACCATAGTAATCAAGGTAGGCCTCAGTAAGCGAGATGAACTTACCACCGATACGACCTGAGATAAGGAAGTAGAGCGAAAGGTCTTTCCAACGGATGGTATTTGACCAACCGAGGTTCCATTTGGAGTTCATGTTGCCAAGGTAAACGAACTTGTCACCGCTCTTAACAGGGGTACCTGCATTAGGATCAATGTAGATTGAACCGTCCTCATTGCGAACGAAGTCAAGTGCATAGATGTCACCGTAAGAACCGCCTTCTTCATAACGTACTGCGATAGAACCGTTGGCGATTTTCTGTTCCATACGTGCGGGAACACCGTTATCGTCAAGGAAGGTCTTTTCGATCTTGTTATCATTGTAGGCAAGGTTCACACCTGTACGCCACATCCAGTCGCCACCGGCGAGAATGTTGTAAGAAACTGTTGTTTCAACACCCTGGTTGCGGATGCGACCTGTGTTCACGGGACGAGTTACGCCACCGCTGGTAGCAGCGAGGAAGTAGCTGTTGTTAAGAGTGGTGTTGTAATAAGTAAGGTCCCAGTTGAGGTTGCTGTTGAAGAGAGAGATGTCGTAACCAACCTCGAAAGATTTTGAAGTCTCGGGACGAGGATCTGCAAAGTATGCATAAGCGGTAGAAGTGATTGCACCGGTTGCGAAGTTAGTGCTACCTTTTGAATACACTTCGTTAGGAATAGAGTTACCTACTTCAGAGTAAGAAGCGCGAACCTTCAAGTGAGTGATAACTTCAGGAAGAGTCACGTATTTGTGAACCAAGGTGTTGGCACCCAGTGACCAGTAACCGTAGTGGTCGGGAGTACCGCGGTCAGCGAACTGACGGAATGCACGATACCAGTCGATACGGTAGCTACCTTCTACATATACCATATCTTTCCAGCCAAACTGTCCGGTGAAGAACCAGCCCTGATCCCAGTTGGATGAGAGGCTATAGGTCTGACCATTACCGCCTGACCAGCGAGCAGTGGGGTTGAAGTAGTTGATGAGTGTAGGCATTTCACGCATTGAGAGGGGCTCGAAGTATGAGGCCCGAGTCCAAATAGTCTGCGCAGTACCTTTCACTGTGTGACCTACATAACCGGTAGAAGCAGATACTGAGTAATCTTCGTTGAATGTCTTGTTATAAGAAAGCATTGCGTCAACATACCAGTCGTTGCTTGAGTAGATGTCCTGACCGTAGATACCGAAGTCTTCCATCTGGGCAACGTTCTGAGTAGTTGCGTAACGGTTCGTGAAACCAGTGAACTTGGAGCGGTCAACGTTCAAGCGAGCCTGAGCCATAAGACCATCCCAGATATTATAGCTGACAACAGCAGAACCATAAACACGCTCTTCAACCTGCTGGCTGCGATTCATACGGGTAAGCCAGTAAGGGTTGTTGTTACCTGCGGTGGCATAAGCCCATATCTGCTGAGGACCTTCAAGCTGAACCTGACCGATGTTTGTCTTACCGGTTTTGTCAAGGTAAGAGATATCGTTTGACATCCAGCTACCGTTGTAGTTCACATAGTTATTCTTGTAGTACGCCATATCTACGTTACCGGGGACGCGGTAAAGGTCGTAGAGAGGATTCATAACGGTACCACCACCAGGACGGTTTTTAGTCTTGGCATAAACATAGTTGATCGAGAGGTCGATTTTCAACTTGTTGTTAAGAAGATTGTAGTTCTGGCGGAACGAGAATGTGTTACGGTTATAAGAGTTGTCGGGAACCATACCGCTCGAGTTCGAGTTGGCGAACGAGAAGTAGTTACGAACTTTTTCAGTACCTCCGGAGATTGAAACAGAGTTGTTCCAAGTGGTACCGGTGCGGAAGAAGTCGTTCACGTCATCCTGTGCATAGTTACGTAGCTTTGCACCGGAATAAGCGAGTTCGGCGTCAGTGTATGTTCCGATTTTCTTACCCCAAGCACCAAGCTGCATACCGATAGCCTCGCCAGTGGAGGGGTTGAGGGTTACAGGCGCACCATAGACACGCTGGATGTCGGGGGTAACCATAGGCTTGTCGAAAGTAACGTTAGAGTTAACGGTGATGGAGATCGAACCTTCTTTACCTTTCTTGGTTGTGATCATGAGCACACCGTTGGCAGCGGCTGAACCGTAAAGAGCGGCAGCGTTCGCACCCTTGAGCACGTTGATGCTTTCGATGTCATCAGGGTTGATGAGAGAAAGAGCGTCGCCACCTTCTGAAGTAGAAGCGTATCCGAGACCCGAACCGCTATCCCACTGTGAGCCGGCAGCCTTACCAACCTGGTTGGTCATAGGAATACCGTCGACAACGATAAGCGGAGCATTGTTACCCATCACAGATTTGTTACCACGGAGAAGGATCTTGGATGTACCACCGGCACCACCGGCACTTTGAGTGATGGTCACACCAGAAACCTTACCGTTAAGAGAGTTCACGAAGTTGGCATCCTGCACTTTCATAAGGTCATCGCCCTTGATTTCCTGGGTGGCGTAAGTAAGAGAAGACTCTTTACGCTTGATACCCATTGCAGTTACAACAACTTCATCGAGCACTTGTGAATCGGGATCAAGCTTTACTGAAAGTTTGGTGCCATTCCACACCACTTCCACCGGCTTGTAACCGATTGCTGAAATTTTTAGCTTGGTGCCGACTTTCACGTTGGTGATTGAGAACTCACCGTCGATGTTGGTAGCACCACCCTGCGAGGGATTGTTGGCCACATGTACTGTGGCGCCAATCATAGGCTCGTCCAATTCATCAAGGACAACACCTGTTGCAGTGCTTGAATTCTGAGCTTGAGCTACAGCTTCAGGCGCAGGCGCAGCTTCTGCAACCGCAGGAACAAACGCCATACCGGACAATGTAGCCATTACAAGAATTTTACTGACTGTACGGATTGGTTTTAGCATAAGGTTAGTAAATTTACTTTAAATAAATGGTTTATTAGATTTGATTTATTTCCATTACTTTTCCCACACGTGGGTATATACACGTTGGGATTTGCAAATTTACATATTTTAAAGGGTCCGTAACGAATTTAAAGCTAATAATTTTCTGTTAATAATACTAAAAATGACACATTGACTATTTAACATTTACCTCTCCGGCGGTCTGGAGATGCAAATTATATATAGATTATGGCCAAATAACGTATAATTAGCTTTTTAAACTCTTTAAACCACTATTCCGCCCGATAAAAGTAAAAACCACAAAAGGAACATACGATTCTGCCGACGGTGCTTTGACATTTAGTTAATTTAACAAAAGCCCACTTCCCCAAAAACGATATATAATTAAGGTGTTTGCCACGTGTTAACAACCTCACATAAGCCCGGTCAATCATGATGATAGGGCTCACCACGAAGGATGGTGCACGCGCGGTAAACTTGCTCCACAAAGAATAGACGCACCATTTCGTGGGAGAATGTCATGCGCGACAGAGATAGTTTGGAATTGGCGCGCTGATACACTTGAGGTGAGAATCCGTAGGGACCTCCAACCACAAAAACCATTCTCTTCAAACCCCGAAGCGCAAACTTGTCGATCTCACTGGCAAACTCACGTGAGGTGAGCTCTCGCCCGCGTTCATCCAGTAACACCACATGATCGGACGGTTCGAGCCAGGAAAGTATCTGTTCACCTTCGCGCTCCTTCTGTGAAGCTTCCGTCAGCTTAGAGCTTGCCTTTAAATCAGGCAAAGCAACAATCTGAAATCCTATATAATGAGACACGCGCCGGACGTAGCGTTCAATAGCCTGTTCAAGCAATGCGTCACGCGTGCGGCCTATGCAAAGAAGCGAAATTTTCATCTGTACAAAAAGAGGAACGGAGTTGCGTAGTTTGGAGTAAATTCATAAATTTGTGCAAATTTAAGCAAAAACGCGATGAAATCAAAAGAAGAACTTATCGACGACCTGCTCACACTCGCTTTTGCGGAAGATGTGGGCGACGGTGACCATACAACGTTATCAACCATCCCTGCCGATGAAACAGGCAAACAGCAACTGATAATAAAAGAAGAAGGCATTCTGGCCGGCGTGGATATTGCACGTAAAGTATTTGAGAAGTTCGACCCCGAGCTTAAAATGACCGTTATGATCAATGACGGTGCCCATGTCAAGCCCGGCGACGTAGCCTTCGTTGTTGAAGGCAAAGTGCGATCTCTTCTACAAACGGAGCGCACCATGCTCAATATCATGCAACGGATGAGCGGAATAGCCACCACTACCGCACGCTATCAACGCGAGCTGGAGGGATTGAAAACCAAGGTGCTTGACACCCGCAAAACCACGCCCGGCATGCGTCTGCTGGAAAAAGAGGCAGTTAAAATCGGTGGCGGCGAAAATCACCGCATAGGCCTCTTCGACATGATCCTCATCAAGGATAATCATGTAGACTTTGCCGGCGGCATACCTCAAGCCGTAAAAGCAGCCAAAGAATACTGCCAAGCGAAAGGCAAGGATTTGAAAATTGAAGTGGAAGTGCGTAACACCGAGGAGATCGATCAGGCATTGGCAGCTGACGTTGACCGCATCATGCTCGACAATTTCACCCCCGCAAGAACCCGCGAGGCAGTGGAACGCATAGCCGGCCGCTGCGAGATAGAATCGTCAGGTGGCATCACACTTGAAACCCTGCGCGAATATGGCGAGTGTGGCGTTGACTTCATTTCCGTCGGAGCGCTCACCCACTCGGTGAAAGGGCTCGACATGAGCTTCAAAGCTTGCTGAAAATTACAGTTTATGCTGGCCGTGTCCGCTCATCTGCGGGTTACGGCCAGCATTTCCTCCACCGTAAAATCCACAAAAGAATCGATTACATGATCGGCAAGCGGTGAAACGGCTTCGCGATCATAAGTTGTAGCAAGCCCGATCACAGAAGCTCCGGCCGCGCGGCCTGCTCTTAACCCTTGAAGGGAATCTTCAAAAACGTAACACCTTTCAGGCGCAACTCCGAGAGCAGAAGCTGCAAGAAGATAGCCCTGCGGATCCGGCTTCGAGCGGGTTACCTGAGAAGCATCGATTATAGCCTCAAAATAGCGCTTGAATTCAGGCAGCTGCGAAAAAAGCATCTGCATCTTGCGACTATCACTGCTTGTCACTATAGCGGCCGGGATTCCCTTAGCTGCCAATGATTCAAGGAAATGCTCAACGCCCTGGAAAAGCTCATAGTGCATCACGTCCTGAAACTCAGATATACGGCGCAAGATATCCTTTTGAACGTCTTCATCCGGAAAATCCTTCAAAATTTCCGGGAGCGTGGTGCCTTTTATATGGAGCGCATAATTTGGGATACCTGTTGGATAAATGCGGTCTATTTCAGTCCAAAAACGAGAATAAACGCTTTCGCTGTCAATTAGTACACCGTCGAGGTCAAAAAGTGCGGCACAAGTTGAATGAGTCATTCCGATAAGGTGCTTTTTAACATTACTTGATTAGAAATTATGCAAATTTAGCACCCGTCAAGAGAAAAACGGGCACCAAAAGCGTTAAAAATTAGTAACATCAACTGCAATAACATGACGCAAGCACGAGAAAAATCGCCCATGCAATTGGGTAGCAAGAAGATAAGCAAGTTGCTTGTGGAATATTCCGTGCCCGCAATCATTGCCAGTGTTGCCACTTCGCTTTACAACATAATCGACAGCATATTCATTGGACGCGGTGTTGGCCCTATGGCCATTGCCGGACTTGCAATCACGTTTCCGCTGATGAACCTTGTGGCGGCCTTCTGTATGCTCCTCGCCACCGGTGGAGCAACAATCTCTTCCATATTTCTGGGACAGAAAAATGCAGGACGCGCCACAATGACACTTAACAACGTGACTGTCCTTTGCCTCATTCACGCAGCTATTTTCGGGGGGTGCACCCTCCTGTTTCTCGATGACATATTGACATTTTTCGGAGCCACACCCGAAACTTTACCCTATGCACGGGAATTCATGCAGGTCATTCTATATGGCACACCGGCATCATATCTACTTATAGGACTTAATAATGTTATGCGTGCAACGGGCTATCCGGCCAAAGCTATGATCACGGCATTACTCTCTGTGGTTGTCAACCTTTGTCTCTGCCCCATATTTATATTTGTTCTCGGACTTGGCATCCGAGGCGCCGCAATGGCAACAATATGCGGTCAGACTGTCGGAGCCATCTGGGTGGTGAGTCACTTCCTGTCCCGCAAAAGCTTCGTAAGATTCACTCGCGGTCAACACTGGCTTGACGCAAGCATAATGAAGCGAATCTATGCCATAGGCTTATCACCATTTCTTATGAACGTATGCGCCTGTATTGTTGTGGTTTTCATAAACAAGGCGCTGCTTGACTATGGTGCCGGAATGGGCAACATGGCAGTTGGAGCCTACGGCATTATCAACCGCTGTTCCATGTTTTTTGTAATGGTGGTGTTCGGAGTGACCCAGGGTATGCAGCCAATTTTGGGATTCAATTACGGAGCCGGACAGTGGCAGCGAGTGAAGCGCACACTTAGAATCGGTATATGGATAGGAGTTGGGATAACTACCACCGGATGGATCATAACAGAATTTTTTCCTACCCTCATCAGCGCGCTGTTCACCGTTGACCCCACCCTCATTGCAATCGCCAACCGTGGCTCACGAATTTTCTTCATAGCCTATCCGTTGGTTGGCTGCCAGATAGTGATCCAAAATTTTTTCCAATCAGTTGGAAAGCCTAAAATATCAATTTTCCTTTCGCTCACGCGCCAGCTCATTTTCCTTTTGCCAATGCTCATGATCTTACCAAGACATTGGGGCATTGATGGCGTATGGGCAAGTCTATCTACTTCGGACTTCATAGCCTTTGTGCTTGCCATTATCACTCTGATTATAATGCTCCGTCGTGAAAACCGACGTATGGCACGACTTTCCACAAATCAATCATCAATCAACAATGATTCACGAAATTAATCTTCGCACCGAACCGGCTGTTGCCGCCAGCATGATGCGTCTTACGGCCGAAGCGTCAACTCGCTTGGGCATTGACGCCAACCGCATAAAAGATTTGAAAATCACCCGGCGTTCCATCGACGCCCGACAGCGGAAAGTGATGGTGCAGCTCACCCTTAAAATATATGTGGATGAGGAAGCCCCCGCACTCTCCTACACACCTGTTGAATATCATCCCGTTGAATCGGACGCCAAACAGGTTGTGGTCGTTGGTGCCGGACCTGCCGGACTGTTTGCAGCCCTTGAACTGATTGAGCAAGGTATGCGTCCAGTAGTGATAGAGCGTGGCAAAGATGTGGATTCACGTCGTTTGGACCTGGCAGGAATAGCCCGAAAAGGTGTGGTTGACCCCGATTCCAACTATTGCTTTGGTGAGGGAGGAGCCGGCGCGTATTCTGATGGTAAACTCTACACACGCAGCAAAAAGTGCTACAAATTTTTCACCAGCACGGCGCGCAGGATGAAATCCTTATTGACGCCCATCCCCATATTGGTTCCGACAGATTGCCCGAGGTCATCAAAGCTATGCGTCATACCATAGAACGTTGTGGCGGGCGGGTGATTTTCGGTGAAAAAGTTACGGGCCTTATCTCTGACAATGAAGGCGCTGTTTGTGGAGTCACCACTGCTGACGGGAATAGCTATTCGGGACCAGTTATTCTTGCCACCGGCCATTCGGCACGTGACGTATATCAGTTTCTTAATGACAGCGGGATACGCTTGGAGCCCAAAGGCATAGCGGTAGGCGTTCGTTTGGAACATCCGCAGGAGATTATTGACCGTGTACGTTATCATTCACCGGCCGGACGAGGGAAATATCTTCCGGCAGCTGAATACACAATGCTTACGCGAGTTGATGACCGCGCTGTCTACTCTTTCTGCATGTGTCCGGGGGGAGTTATCGTACCGGCAGCTTCATCTCCCGGAGAAATGGTAGTGAATGGGATGTCGGCGTCTGGACGCAAAGGCAAGTGGGCCAATTCCGGTATGGTGGTGGAAGTTCTCCCGGAGGATGTTGAGGGCGACGACGCACTAAAAATGATGCGCTATCAGCAGCAGATCGAACGCAAGTTCTTTGAAGATGCAAACGGCACACAGTCGGCGCCGGCCCAACGGATGACTGACTTTGTTAATGGCCGTCCGTCGGCCAATCTTCCGGCCACCTCCTATGCACCCGGTATGCATCCGGCTCGTATCGACCAGCTTCTCCCCCGCCCCATTGCTTCCCGACTTCGCAAAGGTTTTGAGGAATTCGGCAGAAAAAACCGCGGCTTCCTCACCCCTCAGGCTACGCTTATAGGTGACGAAACACGAACCTCATCGCCTGTAAGAATACCACGCGATGAGGTCCAGCTAAATCATATTGACACTCCCGGGCTTTACCCTTGTGGAGAGGGAGCAGGCTACGCCGGAGGTATAGTTTCGGCTGCTATTGACGGCATCCGATGCGCCCGGGCAATAGGCGAATCAATGCATGGCTGATGACTTACGCATCCTGTCGGCATACTTTGCGTAAAGCATCCGCGAAGTGGCAACTCCATCTCCGTCGGGAAGATATCTCACTTTATATTGCGACGGTTCAGTCCAATTGTGTTCAAATTCGCTTATTGATTCATTAAACGCCTTTTGGCCAAACTGTCTGCCCGCTTTGGCGTCGGCCATAACCATATCTATAAACCGACGCCACCGCTCGGCATAGAACTGGTCGTTCAGCTCCGCATAGGCACGATTGGCGTAGTCAAACAGGCGGTCGCCGCCCCAATATGTAATCAGCGTACGGGCATTTCGCTCGTAATAATCTTTTTGCGCGGGGTCATCGGTCATTGACCGGGCATCTTCCAGCCATCTCCGCAAAGAGAAGGTGGGATGACATGCAAGCAGCTCAGTTATATCATCAAGCAGCTCACGCATTTCCGCGCCCCTCTTTGCCATGGAATCTATGTTGGCTGAAAGGTAAGCCTGGTTGAAATCATCACGCAGATCACGGAAGTAATTACCCAAAGCCTGACGCCCTACGTTGACGAGATCAAATTCATAAGTGTCGCGCCCCTCGTCGCCGGCCTCAAGAAGGAGTTGCCACACTTTGACCAGCTTAGCGTTGCTATAGGAAGTTTTGTTCTTAACATAATTGCACCCGGTACCCGTAAGGCATGGACGTGAATTATTGAGGGTGGCATGCCCCACACCGGTACGCTGGGTGTAGATGCTGTCAATCAACAATCGCCAAGCTTCGGCTGCTGCTTCATTTTTGCCGGTACGGGCAGTAGCCAGGACCCGGAACGTCTCATCATCGGAAATAGGACGGTTCCACGCTCTGTCAAAAACATATTCGTGAAGATAAGGATTCACATCAAATCCCTCCAATGTTGAACCGAATCCCACATGATTCTTGCCTCCGCCGGTAAGCACCTCATCTATTCTGCGGCTTGTTTCACGGGGATTACCGATCAAGAATGTTGTTCCACCGAAATTACCGAGAAAACACCACACATAATCATGTCCATGGAAGCCATCTGTCTTTTTCCACAGCGGGGTGTTATCACAAAAATAATCAAGCAATATGAGCCTACCCTTGGGTATTCCTGACAGATACGCCTTCACCCGCTCCGGAGTCCAGTTTTTATCATAATAGAACAGCCAAGTCATCTGGAGCCATTTTGCCTTTGGATCCGCATCAGTAAGGGATTTCATCACCGTGCGGCCCGTTTTGCGCAGTTCCGACGGCTCCCATGATGGAGGTGCCACTTCATTGAAACAATCCACTCCGTATATGTGGTCCGTGCCGTATAGTCGCGTTTGCTCTTCAAGAAATCGCTTTTGGATGGTTTGGAAAAGCGGGTCGTTTGAATAAAGGAAAGTGCAATGGTATGTGGAGTCAAATTTATTCCAATCACCCACGTCGTGCGTCGCAGCTGCAGGATGATATTTTTTGATTGCTGAAGGAACATGTCCTGAAAATGCGGGCAGAACCGGCTTCATTCCTAGCTGACGTTCACGATCCACAATACGCTTTTGCAACTCGGCTTGCTTATCTATCCACTCCTGAGGTAGAGGTCCTTGCCATCCGTCTATGTTACACATACGGTGCCATGGCAGGTGGGCCGGGCCTGTAAAGTAACTGCGTATCTCCTCATCTGTCATCCCCATCTCGCGCCATACTTTTTGCCACACAGCCTCCTGTCCGGTTATAGCGAGTGGCATATTGATTCCGTTGAGAGCCATCCAATCGATGAAGCGCTCCCAATCAGCCCATTTCCACCACGGCATAGTGTAACCGAACGTACAGTAGTTCAAAAAGAAACGCTCGGGAACATTGGCTTGCACTTCTACGGGTGTTTCCACTGCGGGAAAAGTCTCAGGGATGAACACCCTATCATCTTTGTACCATGATACCGTGGTTCCGGCATAGTTTTTCAGATAGTAGTTGAGTCCGGCTGCCATTGAATTTGCCGAATTGCCCCCTATCACTATTTTTTCGCCATCGGAAGAGATGGTGAAACGGTCGGGACTCGGTGCGCCTTTTGCCGGAGAAATGTCGGTGAACACGATTTTATCCGATGCCGTACCGAGCACTCGCCGCGCCAGAGCTGATGCATTGTCAGTGTTCACAGATGCAAAGCCACTAATCCATGCAAGCAGGCAAGCGCCCAAAGAAATAAGTTGTTTCATTTTGTGATTCAATTATAAATGATTGGTTAAAGTGTTGCTTTATAGATTGAGACGGTAATAACTGTCAGTCATGAGTATCGCAGCAGTCGTAATGCAGGAAATGATGACCGCTGTGACAAGACTCTACATTACGGTCCACTATAATGTGGCGGTTGGCCATAGATGCTATCCGGGTCATGTCGTGCGAGACGAGTACAATGGTGGTTGACGGTGCCAAAGAGGCAACAATATCATAGATGCGCTGCTCGAACCGGCGGTCTACATAGCTCAAAGGCTCGTCGAGCACCAGAAGCTCCGGACGGGAAATAATGGCGCGTGCAAGCAGTGTACGTTGAAGCTGTCCACCTGAAAGATTCCCTATTCCGGCATCGCAATGGGATGTAAGTCCAACGGTCTCGATAGCTTCATCAACCATATCACGCTGCTGTGCGGATGAATAGTGGTTACTACGTGGAATCCCGAGTGAAACGACTTCGCGCACCGTAATGGGAAATTTTGAATCGATCATATTCTTCTGTGGCAGATACCCGATTGACAGATTTTTCACCGGCGCCCCCACCGAGTCATGATAGGTGACAGTACCCGATGTGGGCTTAATCAGTCGGAGAAGTATGCGCAGCAATGTTGTCTTTCCGCCACCATTTGGACCGGTGATGGCCATGAAATCGCCGCGGTTAACCGTTATATCTACATCAGTCAGAATTGTGCGATGGTCACGTATCATGTTCACCCCCGCAAGGGTTATAATAGGGATACCCGAAACTGTGGACTGGGTCATGGATTTAATAATTTAGGATTTGCAATAATATTTGCCACACGGATAAGCTCACCCGGGAAGTCGTAGCAGAGAGTATTGACAGTGTGGCTCCCAACTCCCGCCTCCGATGCAATGGAGAGTGACTGCCCGGCATCGAAATCGGGTTGTACCAGAAAAACCCGTGCGCCCTTGAGTCGCGCACGGTCAACATTTCTGCGAAACGCTTTTACAGACATCTCTTTGTTGTCCAACCCTAACGGAAGTTGCACCAAACCATAATCAGCTGCAAAATAGCTGAGCGACGGGTGCCACACCATAAAGCTCTCGCCCTTAAGTGGGTCAAGAATGCGCTTTATCGCGGCGTCGGCGCTATCAAGCTTAACGCATAACTGATTATAATTAAAGCGATACGCAGCCGAATCTGCCGGATCAAGCTGTATGAGTGCGTCAAGCATATTGTGCGCCATGATCTTGGCATTCTTCAACGATCCCCACACATGTGGGTCTGTTTCATGTTCGTGATGACAAGCAGAATGGTGATGATGTTCTCCCTCATCGTCGCCATGCGTATGCGTGCCGGAGAGCAGCTCCATTCCCACAGATGTATCGAACACCATTGGGTGCGATAATGAATCCGGCAGCAGGTGATGCTCGAATTCTATGGTGCCGGTAGGGAAATAAGCCCGCGAGTCATATAAATCACGCAAAGCTGAAAGAGGCGGATCAAAATTCTCAGGATCCTCTCCCCGCGACAAAAGAGTAGTTACTTGCCATTTCGGTCCGGCCACAGACTCAAGCAAAAATCGCTGAGGTTCAATGCTTACCGTCAACTTTCGTCCTGATTCGGATTGCTCCATGCACCCCCAGGCAACCAATGCCATCGCTACCGATATAATGATTTTAACTATTTTCATCATAACTAACAGCAAATTTAAGCATTTTCAACGGCAAATATTCTCTTTACAATAAAAATCTACACCGTTTTTTTCATAATTTTGTACATTGAAAAGAGGACCGATGAAGATAATCCATTTGATATTATTAGCCATTTCGTTGGTTTGCGGCTCTGCAGTCGCACAGGAAATCCCCACCCGACTACCCGGGAAGCCGGATTCGCTTCCTCCGATTGATGCCGACAGTTCAGCCCTACCCTCCTATATGCATCCGGTCAAGAAAGCGCCCCAATCATCCCCGATTGAACATGAGTTGCAGCTTGAAAGCGTGCGTCGCACACTCGCCATGCCATCGCTCTTCGCACCCGCAACTGATATGACAAACATGGCTCCTCGCACCTTTGCCACTCCAGGCCAAGTTGTGGTCCGCCCGTGGGATGGCGCTGCAATTGCCGCATCCGGTAACTTATCCTCCCTGCCCGGCTTGATGAACATAGAACGCGGTCAACTCACTTTCTCCCAGCAATTCGGCAACTTCACTCTTCAAGCTTATGCAAGTGCCACTCATTACGGTTATTTCTCAGGTATGCAGACGGCATGGGGATTCGGAGGCAGCTTGAACTACCGGTTCAACAACCATCTTTCCATCACAGTGTTTGGTTCCTATTCCACAGCTGTTCATCCATTCACCCCCGCCATGGCCGGGTATATGGATGCACCTAACTTCGGCGGCTATCTCACCTACGACATAAACGACCGCTGGGGCATTGATGTGGGCGCTCAAGCCACCCGTTCGCTTGTAACGAACCGGTGGGAAGCACAACCCATAGTCATGCCATATTATAAGATTGACGGCAAACATAAAATTGGCGTGGATGTAGGTGGCATCCTATACAACGTGTTCAAAAATGCATCCGAATCATCCAATGGCCATTACCGTGTGAACCCAACCATTGGCCCTCCTGTTGGCGGACCTCCTCCTGTGGCTCCCCGGCCTGATAAATAACAAATCTAAAACTCAGCTCACTTGAAACCCGAAATAAATATCATCACATACCCCTCAGGACTCCGATTGGTACACCGCCGCGACGACTCCGAGGTCGATTACCTCGGAGCAGCCATTGATGCCGGAAGCCGCGATGATCCGGATGGTCTTGACGGCCTGGCTCATTTTGTTGAGCATGTGCTCTTCAAAGGCACTCAACGTCGCCGCTCTTGGCACATTATAAACCGCATGGAGCGATGTGGCGGCGAACTTAATGCCTACACCACCAAAGAAACCACGGTTGTCTATACCGTGTATCCCTACGGCAACTTTCTCCGCGCAGCCGATCTTCTCTCTGACCTTCTTTGCAACTCCATTTTCCCGCCTCGCGAGCTCTCCCGCGAGCGTGAAGTGGTGGCCGACGAGATAAGCCAATATCGCGACATCCCCTCCGAAGCCGTGTTCGATGATTTCGAGGACTTGATTTTCGCAGGTTCGCGCCTCGGACATAACATATTGGGAACCACGGCATCACTTGAAAAATTCACTTCGGATGTGTGCCTCTCCTATCTTAGGAGCAATTTCACCGCACAGAACATGGTGATTTTCTACGCCGGTCGACTTTCGCTGACGCGAGTAGAGCGTGCTATCGAACGGTTTTTCGCCACCCTTCCGCCCGGGGCACCGGACCGTGCTCCTCGCCGCAAGCCAATTGAGGTGGCACCATTCGACATCACCGACAACATGGGCAACCACCAGGACAATACCATTGTGGGCACACGCATCGGCTCGATGTTTTCACAATCACGCCACGCAATAGCGTTACTGAGCAACATTCTTGGCGGTCCGGGTATGAACTCGCTGCTCAACGTGGAGATGCGCGAACGACGCGGCCTGGTCTACGCCGTGGAATCATCCGCCGCTTTTCTCACCGACACCGGACTTCTAACCATATTCTTCGGGTGTGACCCTGCCGACACCCCGCGCTGTCGCCGCATAGTGGCCGACACCCTTGGCCGCATAGCGTCGGGAGCGCTTACCGAACGCTTTGTCGAAGCCTCAAAACGCCAATATATAGGACAAATGGCACTGGCTTCCGACGTTCGCGACAGCACAGTCATGTCAATGGCTCGCGCAGTTCTTTACCACGGCTCCGTTCTCACCCGAACTGAAGCCATGGAGCGCATTAAGGCCGTTACCACCACCGACCTCCGCAACGCAGCCGCCACCCTCATCGCCTCACCCCTCTCCACCCTCACCCTCCGCTAACCGTAACATTTCCGGAGGGGAATTTTATCGGCCGGAATGAGAGGGTTGCTCCGTTTTATGCCGTTATAACAGGTTTTTTGCGTAAATTTGCAATCTGGAATTATGAAGATTGAAAATATAGATTTAGGATCCCGTCCGGTGATGCTCGCTCCCATGGAGGATGTCACCGACCGCTCGTTCCGCCTTATATGCAAGGAACAGGGAGCGGATATGACCTACACGGAATTCGTGTCGGCCGATGCCTTGATACGCAACATCGCGGCCACTACCCGCAAGCTCGACATTGCCCCCGCCGAGCGTCCCACAGCCATTCAGATTTATGGCCGTGAGCCCGACACCATGGCCGAGGCAGCCCGCATTGTCACGGAAGCGGCGCCCGACAT
>CAJUSN010000031.1:0-1375 GCA_910589095.1 uncultured Muribaculaceae bacterium | reverse complement strand
ATAAACTTCGGGTGTCCGGTGAAAAAGGTGGCTGGAAAAGGCGCAGGGGCAGGTTTGCTCCGTGATGTGCCTAAAATGCTGGAGATAACGCGCGCTGTGGTTAACGCCACTCACCTGCCTGTCACAGTGAAAACGCGTCTGGGCTGGGACTGCGAGAATAAAATCATTGTGGAGCTGGCCGAACAGCTTCAGGACTGTGGCATAAAAGCCTTGACTGTTCATGGTCGCACCCGCTCGCAGATGTATACCGGGAGTGCCGACTGGGAAATGATAGCTCGCGTGAAAGAGAATCCGCGTCTGAAAATACCCGTCATAGGCAACGGCGACATATCCTCACCCGCTCAAATCCGGGAAGCATTCTCACGCTACGGTGTGGATGGCGTTATGGTTGGGCGTGCATCGATCGGCGCCCCTTGGATTTTTCGCGAACTGAAAGCAGCTGCGTCCGGGAATGAGTTTATCCCGCTGTCAACGGCTGAAATGTTCACCCTCGTGCGCCGTCAGATTCATGAAAGCATTGACCGCATCGATGAATACCGAGGAATTCTCCATATCCGCCGACATCTCGCAGCCTCTCCCCTTTTCAAAGGTATCCCACACTTCCGCGACACCCGCATTGCAATGCTTCGTGCCGAAACTTTGGCAGAATTGGAATCAATTCTCAACCATATTGAAACAAACGTAATTCCTAACATCGACCAATCACCGCTATGAAATTATCATCAACTATAATAATTGCACTCTCCGCCGCAATATCATTTTTCACATCAGCCACGGCCGGCGCGCAATCGCCATCCGAAGTAAAGCCTTACTCCTTGCAATTTTCCGATTTCCATGAGCTCAAAGTGACCGATGGCATTAACGTAACTTATCGCTGTGACCCTTCACGCGCAGGAAAAATTGAATTCGAGGCACGCGCCGACGTAGCCTCGGCCGTCATCTTCACACCGGGGAAAGGGAAACTGACCATAAGCCTCGCAAGCCGCGACACGTCCTATAATAATTTGCCGGAAGTAACTGTTTATTCCTCGCTTCTATCTTCCGTAAGAAATGAGGGCGACTCCACACTGCGTGTAATCTCGCCTGCCCCGGTCCCCAAGCTCTCAGCACGCCTCATAGGCAACGGAAACATTGCCATACGTGATTGTCAAGCCACCGAGACATCTGCTGAAATCATATCGGGCCACGGGATCATAATGATTACCGGCACTACATCCATGGCCAAATTCAACGTGATGGGTTCCGGGTCAATCCAGGCCGATGAACTGAAGGCTACCGAAGGATCAGCCACAATCACCGGTACAGGTTCCGTGGCATGTTATGTTACCGATAAACTTTCCATCGGGGGACTCGGCACAGGAACTGTATGTTACCG
>CAJUSN010000030.1 GCA_910589095.1 uncultured Muribaculaceae bacterium | reverse complement strand
AGATAGATCCGTTCTATGATTAAGTAAGGAGCAGGGTTAAACCCCAGTCAGGGTAAGCGGTTTTGCCGGTTGCAGAATTGCGTAAATACGCCTGACAAATATCTCCGAACCTTATAAAAATGGATTGTGCATCTTCTCGTAGCCGATAGTGGTTGCAGGGCCGTGTCCAGGATAAACTACAGTGTTAGGAGGAAGTGAGAGCAGTTTTGATTTCACACTTGAAATGAGTTCCCGCTGATTGCCCCCTGGGAGATCGGTGCGACCTATGCTACCCTCAAAAAGAGCATCTCCAGTAATAACAAATTGAGATGAAGGGACGTAAAACGCAACGGATCCAGGGCTGTGACCGGGGACTTGGAGCACGATGATTTCTTCTTTTCCCAATAGGATTTTTTTGCCATCTGTGAGATTTCGGCCTATCTCTACAGGTGTGAGCCTGGGTAGGCTAAGACCGAACATTCTGGCTTGTTCAGCGCGTCGCTCGCCGAGGAATTCGTCATTGCTGTTTGCAAATGCCTTCAGCCCATAATGACTTTCTATGTAGTCGTTGCCCAGCGTGTGGTCAATATGGAGGTGGGTGTTGAGAAGATATTTCAGTGATATACGGTTATCAGAAATAAATGAGCTAACAGCCTGATTATCGTGACTTGAAATCATCCCCGGGTCAACAATGGCTCCATCTCCAGACGCGGGATCCCATAAGATATAGGTATTGACCGCAAACATATTGAATTGAAAATCTCGTATTTCCATGGGCTTAAACGACTGTAATCAATTTAAACTTCAACGTAAATAAGTTCTTTCGTTTTGAAGAATTCCTCAGTGAAATAATCGCTGAGCGGCACTTCAATAATAGGGAGTTTGATTTCGGACAGCTCGCTGCCGAGATCGCCACCCTTAAGGCATAACAACCCATTGGGGAAAGAGTTGGAATCTGATGCAGATATATTTTTACGGATGAGAGGGAGTAGATCGGATAAGCGCATTACAGCCCTACTGACCACAAAGTCATATTTATCAAGACATTCGCCAATATCACCATGCTGGAAAGTAACGTTTTCCAATCCTATGGCCTCTGCAATAGCTTTAGCTACTTTTATTTTTTTACCAATGCGATCAATCAAATGAAATTGACATTGCGGCCACATTATGGCAAGTGGAATTCCGGGGAAGCCACCCCCGGTGCCCATGTCAAGGAATCTCGTGCCGGCAATCGGAGTGATGAATTTGCAAATTGCGAGAGAATGCAGTATGTGGTGTTCATATAGATTGTCAATGTCTTTTCTGGAAATCACATTGATTTTCTCGTTCCACTCGGGGTAGAGATGGCCAAGCATTTCAAACTGAGACTGTTGCTTAGGGGATAGTTGGGGGAAATACTTTAAAATTATCGCCGGTGAGATCATAAGTATGGTTTTATTTGCAAAAGTAGTGAAAAAATCTTACCTTTGAAAGTTGGAAGATTCAATATGATGGCGAAGCGCTGAAATAAAAAGAGGATGTCGACCATTATAGCGTGTCATAATTCCATAACAATCCGACAGTCCTTGGCAGACTTTTGACCAGCGGATTGAATCATAAACAAGAATCAAGTAATGAAAATAGGAAATAGAAATAAATTGACGGTGAGTCGTCACACTGATTTCGGTGTTTACCTTGCCGATGATAAAGGTGTTGAAGTGCTTTTGCCAGCACGTTATGTTAAAGAAAATCTTTGTGAAGGGGATGAGATAGAGGTGTTCGTGTATAATGATTCGGAAGATAGGCCGGTTGCAACTACGGAAGTGCCATGTGCCGAAGTAGGGGAGTTCGCCTACCTCACGGTAAAAGCGGTAAATAAATTCGGCGCTTTTCTTGACTGGGGCTTGATGAAGGATCTGCTTGTTCCGTTCAATCAGCAGAAAGACCGGATGGAGCCCGGGCGGAAATATCTTGTCTATGTTTATTTGGATGATGCGTCCAAGCGCATTGTTGCATCCGCAAAGATCAACCAGTTTTTGGGTAATGCGTTGGCCGATTATCGTAGAGGCGAGGCGGTTGATGCGCTTGTCTATAAAAGAACACCTTTAGGATTTGCCTGCATTGTTGATAATATGCATAAAGGGCTTCTGTATGAGAACGAACTTTTCAGGCCGCTTGAAATAGGATCGCGTGTTCAAGCCTACATTAAAGGTGTGAGACCTGACGGTAAAATAGATCTTACGCTGAACGATTCTGCAGCCAATCGCTCAGCGGAACTCGCGGAGAAGGTATTGAAATATATGGAGCGATGCGGTGGTGAGCTTGATTTGGGAGACCATTCATCACCGGATGTTATTAAATTTCGGTTCCAGTGTAGCAAAAAGGATTTCAAGAAGGCCATAGGGCTTCTTCTTAAGGAAGGAAAGATAGAGAAGAACGGAGAAGGTTATGCACTTTTAACTCATTAAATGTGCAATAATTGAAAAATTATTATCAACTTTGCACATCGAATTATTTATATACGTTAAAATTCGTATAAACATACCATAATTAAAGCATAGCAAGTAATAATGGAATTTACCGCAAGTCAGATTGCACAGCTCGCCAACGGTACCGTGGAAGGTGATGGAGAGGTAAAGATCAGCACAATAGCCAAGATTGAAGAGGGCCATCCGGGCGCTATTTCGTTTTTAGCTAATCCAAAATACATTCACTATATATATACGACAGGATCATCGGCAGTTCTCGTAAGTAACGATTTTGTTCCTGAGCAGCCGGTTAAGGCTACTTTGATAAGGGTAGCAGACCCGTATGCCACTGTTGCTCATCTTCTAAAAATGGTAGAGTCAATGTCAACACCTGTTTTTGAAGGTGTTGAAGATCCATGCTATATTGCCCCTGACGTAGAAATTCCAACCGGAGCTTATGTAGGAGCGTTTGCTTACATAGGAGCCGGTGCCAAGATTGGGAAAAATGTTAAGATTTATCCTCAGGCATATATTGGCAAGGGGGTAGTAGTAGATGACGATACAATCGTATACTCCGGCGCTAAAATCTATCACGGTTGCAAAATTGGAAAGAGATGCATAATACATTCAGGCGCAGTTATTGGAGCTGACGGATTTGGATTCGCTCCTACCGCCAATGGTTATGAAAAGATTCCCCAAATTGGCAATGTGGTGTTGGCCGACGATGTTGAGATCGGTGCGAACACTACAATTGACCGTGCAATGATGGGCAGCACTAAAATTGAAAAGGGTGTGAAACTTGACAATCTTGTTCAGATCGCACATAATTGTGTTGTTGGTTCTAACACGGTAATGGCTGCTCAAACGGGAATGGCAGGCTCAACGAAAGTTGGGAGCAACTGCATGTTCGGAGGTCAGGTAGGATTGGCTGGTCATATCAAGATTGGTGATAATGTGCAGATTGCAGCACAATCAGGTGTGAACAAGAGCATTGACGATAATTCACGTATATTTGGAACACCGGCAATGGATTTCAAGGCCTATTGCCGACAGTCGATTTATATCAAGGATCTGCCCGAACTCTTCAAGCGGGTGTCCAAACTTGAAAAAGAATAATAATCAACCACTCATAATCACGGATTTCATCAAAATGAAACAGATAACTCTTAAAGCCCCATTCAGCGTACATGGCAAAGGATTGCACACCGGTATGGTGATAGATGCAGAGTTTTGCCCGGCTCCCGACAACCACGGATATAAGTTTCAACGTACGGATCTGGAGGGAACCCCTACGATAGACGCTCTCGCTGAATACGTAGTTAGCACTCAGCGTGGCACTGTAATCAAGCGAGGTGATGTTACCATAAGTACCATTGAGCATGCCATGGCTGCTTTGTATGCTGCCGGAATTGATAATGTGCTTATCAAGATCAACGGACCGGAAATGCCTATCCTTGATGGAAGTGCGTCTGAATTCTCATCTAAGATTGAGGAAGTTGGCGTGTGCGAGCAGAAAGATGACAAGGATTACTATATTGTGAAGCAAAAAATCGAGGTTAGAAATGATGAAACCGGAGCTTCAATTGTGGTTCTGCCCGACACTGATTTTTCAGTCGATGTGAAGGTTGACTATGATTCACCTGTTCTTACCAATCAGTATGCTTCGCTCGATAGCATGGATGACTTCAACAAGGAAATTGCGGCCTCTCGTACTTTTGTTTTCGTTCGCGAAATAGAACCCTTGGTTAAGGCTAATCTTATAAAGGGTGGTGACTTGCAGAACGCAGTTGTAATATATGATAGTCCGATGGCTCAGAGCGACCTTGATAATCTTGCCGATTTGATGAATGTGCCTCATAAGGAGGTATCTGAGTTCGGATTCATTCAAGAAACTCCTCTCTCTAGCCCCAACGAGCCTGCCCGACATAAGCTCATGGATGTAATGGGTGACTTGGCACTTATCGGACGCCCGTTGAAAGGGAAGGTTATTGCCACACGCCCCGGACACAGCATCAATACCACCTTTGCAAAAAAAATTCGCAAGGAGATAAAGCACCAGGATGTTCAGGCTCCCCTTTATGATCCGAATAAGGAGCCGTTGATGGATAACAACCGCATACGCGAATTGTTGCCCCACCGTTATCCCATGCTTTTGGTTGACAAAATTATTGAAAAGGGCGATAACTACATTGTAGGTGTTAAGAACATAACAGCTAATGAGCCGTTCTTCCCCGGGCATTTCCCTCAGGAGCCTGTTCTCCCCGGAGTTCTTCAGATTGAAGCGATGGCTCAGACAGGCGGTCTGTTGGTGCTGAGTTCAGTGGAAAATCCTGAATTGTATTCCACTTACTTCATGAAGATTGACAATGTGAAATTCCGCCAGAAAGTTGTTCCTGGTGATAACCTCATTTTCCACATCTCCTTCATGACCGAGCTCCGCAGAGGTATGGCTGTGATGAAGGGGCTTGCATTTGTCGGCGAGAAAATCGTTTCAGAATGTGAGTTCATGGCGCAGATTATAAAGAATAAAGCATAAAAACGAAATGTTCCAACCTCGATGATCCCCAGCGAATCAAGAGGTTGGAACTAATATTAACTTTGTGGATTAACTTATTAATTTAAATCTACTTATGAAACAGCCTTTGGCTTATATCCATCCGGCAGCCAAGATTCACCCGAGTGTGGTGATAGATCCCTTTGTCACAATTGAGCAGAATGTGGAAATAGGGGAGGGCACCCGCATTGGAAGCAATGTGACGATACTTGAAGGCGCGCGCATAGGCAAGAATTGCCGTATATTCCCCGGAGCGGTGATTTCCGGTATTCCGCAGGACCTTAAGTTCCAAGGCGAAGATACGGTCGCTATAATTGGTGATAATACTACAATCCGCGAATGTGTTACCATAAATCGTGGGACAGCATCGAAAGGTAAAACAGTAATTGGAAACAATTGCCTGATTATGGCTTATTGTCATGTTGCCCATGACTGTGTTGTAGGTGATAATGTTATAATGTCCAACGCAACGCAGCTTGCAGGCGAAGTTATAGTTGATAATTATGCCATAATAGGTGGCGGTAGCCTCGTGCACCAGTTTAGCCATATCGGCCCACACGTGATGGTGCAGGGTGGAGCGCTTGTCAATAAAGATATTCCACCGTATGTCAAAGCAGCCCGCGAGCCTATTTCATATGCCGGTATCAATTCCATAGGACTTCGTAGGCGAGGATTCTCCAATGAAGTAATCCAGCAGATCCAAGAGATTTACCGATATCTTTATCTCAGTGGCTTGAACAATTCCGATGCTGTTGAGCGTATTGAAGCAGAGTTGCCGGCAACTAAGGAACGCGATGAGATTATCCTGTTTGTACGCAATTCAAAGCGTGGTATCATTAAAGGATACGTGTGACATAAATTTACTCTTTCATATAAGAAGCTCCGACCATACCGGCCGGAGCTTTTCTATATGTTGCGAGTGAGCTGTCAGCGCTCATGGTTCTCTTTTGCGTTTATCGTTCATTTGAGGCAGGTAATCACGAAGTCGACTCGGTTAGATTTCGTATAGGAGAGGTGGTTAGCGAGACATTCGCTTAAGAAGATTGTAGGATGGAACAATTCCCAGTTCGCCGGCTTTACTGAGGTCAGCCGAACCGGCAGCGCGATTGCCAAGTTGGAAATAGACGTATCCTCTGTTGTAGAATGCTTCGCCAAAATCGGGCTTGCGTTCAATGGCCTGAGAGAACGCATTAAGAGCGGAAGTGTAGTCCTGGAGTCCGGCAAGGATCACGCCCTTATTGAAGTATGCTACAGCCATGGTTGGAGACAGTTTGATAACCTGGTCAAGGTCAGCGAGTACTTGCTGGTATTCAGCTTTAACGGATAGGGTAGGGAGGCCGGCTGCTGATTTAGTGTCAGCTTCCGATTTCGGTGAGAGAATCTGGCGACTGCGGGCTACGGCACGCATAAGGTATGCCACCGTGAAATCCGGGGCGGCTTTTATTGCCTTATCAAGGTCAGCTATAGCGGCAGGATAATTTTTGAGTGTCAGTTGATCCATTGCTCTTCCGAAGTAGTCGACAGCACGTGGCGTATGCGTTGCCAGGTATGAATTATAATAATCAATTGACTGAAAATGTTTGTTGATCTCGGTGGGATCAGTCAGGTTGTATTCATGATTTGTGACTTGCAGCAAGTAGCGCAGAGCTTTAGTGCGATTTAGTTCATCAACTTCGCGAATGTAATCGCCTGTGGGTTTCAGCTCTGTGGGGGCAGTGTAGTATGTGACAGTGAACATTGGTTCAAGCTCTATGGTAGCGCTCTGGTCCTGAATTCGTCCACGAATGCTCTTATTGTTATATTCTTCATCAACGGTGGCATTGTCTGACACAGTAAGGAGAGTCGAGAATTGTTGCATGACTGCGTCCTGGGAATCGGGGTTGAACGTATCCTCAGCGGGTGTGGCGCGGTCAAGCAGTCGGCTCGGATCGATCAGATCTTTCATACCCCCGCGCGCTTTTTGCTGCTTGGCAACTGCGATTGATTTGTCAAGGTCAGATTGTGCTCCACGAGCCCCCATGGAGTGTTTTATATCATAGCGGAGATAATGTGCGAGTGCAAAGTTAGGGATGCTTTCGATTACGCGATCAATGTCGGCGAGAGCATTTCGTAAATCGCCGATTTCTCGGTAAAGCATTGCACGGTTGAAGAGCGCACGGTACTCCATGGGACGCATAGCAAGCACCTGTGAAAGATCGTCGATAGCTTTGTTATAATCGTGAACTTCCATGCGCAATAAAGCGCGGTTGTAAACAGCTACGAAGTTTGTGGGTTCCAACTGAAGAGCATAATCATAGTCGGACATGGCCCCGTAATAATCGTCAAGCCTATAGCGGATAAATGCGCGGTTAATAAAGTAACCTGCTTCTCGGGGTTGAAGTTTTATGGCCTCATCCATGTCGGACAGGGCTTGGTTGTAATCTTGATTTTTATGTATGGCTATATCGGCGCGTAGCAGATACGCATTTACAGAATTTTTGTTGAGTTCAAGCGCTTTTTCAATATCAGTTAGAGCGTTAACAGTGTCTTTTTTCTCAAGTCGCAATTTTGCACGGCCAAGGTAACCACCATCGAAACCGGGATGCGCTTTCAGCAACTGTGAAAAGCTTTTCTCCGCATTCTCATAATCTTTATAACTCTCTTGAGCAAGTGCGAGATTATAAAGGATACCTTTATTTTCGGGAAGGAGTGTAAGGGCGTGAGAGTAGTCTTCGATAGCCAATGAATCAAGACCAAGATTCTGACGTGCTACACCACGCAACTCGTAAGCATCAGTAATGAATGGGTTCCGTTCAATAGCCATTGAGGCATCGGTTTCAGCGCCTTTATAATCATCAAGATTCAATTTTGCCAAGGCTCGGTAAAAGTATGGTTGAGCAAGATATGGCTTTGCCGCAATTACTTGGTTGAAGTATTGAATTGATAGAATATAATCCTCGAAATAGAGAGCATTTCTACCGATTTGAATTACCTGATCAGTATTGATTTGAGCATGAGATGCAAATATGCCCAAAACAGAGAATAAAGCGAATATGATGTTGCGCATGCGATGGGTTCGATATTGATTTACAAAAATAGCGAAAAAATCGCAACCCTTCGTTATGATTCACTAACTTTAAGAAACTTCCGCGCGTTGATTCGCTTACGCCAACACCTGCCGGTACCGAATTTGTAAAAGATTAACTCCGAGTGTAGAATTTAGTGACTAACAAAAATGTATGCAGTAGTTAGGCAACTCAGAGTTGGAAATTTCCGTTCTCAATGAGTAGCGTTTTTATACCCTGACTTCTATTCATATTAATTACCTAAAACATTGGAAATATATGCAGGGAGTCCCGTCATAATTTACGGAACAATTATTGCACATAATGGATATTGTATAAATGTTTAATTTTCGTTCAAGTAGAATGCTAGTTTTACAATTCCACATATTAAAGTTACTATAGCCATAAGTACCGTGGCTATTCCTAAAATATAGTATAGAAACAATAGCATGACAATATATTAGAATAATTTCTTTGTTAGGTTTGTAGTACAAATATTTGCTTTAGCGGACATTAGATTTGATACCCAACTTACATTGATGCACATAATGGATATTTGTGTTAACTAAGTTTCTTCCAGAGTTTTATTATTAACTTTATAATAATATACCAAAGAAACAAGCCGTATAAAACGCCTAATGGGATAAGAATATAACCTATCATTATTTCAAAGTTTTGGAGAATTTAAAACCGAGTGCCATAGGCATGAAACTAATAAGCCATTTTATCGTTTCTGTAACTATCTAACTCTTTAAGTTAGTGCCTTGGCCATACATGAGTTAAGGATACATCAATATACCATTGTTGCACATAATGAATATTATGTTAAATAATAGAAAGGGAGATTATGGATTGAGTGGATATGATGAAGTGAATTTATGTGGAGAAGCCCCTGCCCTGCATGAACATCTCTGCAGTGATGACAAATTATTGCGTTGTTAGAAAGAATAAGTATTGTTTTCAGGTATTCTTGAGGCATTATTGGTTTCGGTGTCTATATAGTTAGGTAAAACGCATATGACAATGGAGTTAGTAATTATATTGAGTTATTTGGATGGCTTTGGGGTTTATGGTTATTATTTGCATTGTGTTGCACCGCACGATTCGCACTATTATAGCATATGGTTTATAATTGGTAGTTTGTTGACCGCACTTTAAATTATGTTTAAAGTGCGGTGCGATTTGGATGTGAGGTAAGGATTATTTATATTTGCAGATGAAATTATCGTGTTTTGACTTTACAGTCTAATGATGCAGATGAAATTATCAGGACATAAAAAACTTACTTGTGTGGCGCTATTTGTAGCGTTGCTGTCAAGTTTTCTGCAATTTCATTCGCACGATTGCTGTGGCCATGTACGGATAGAAAATGCAGCTTTTCAACTGTTTTTAGGTTGCAATGGAGAATCCACAGACGGTTGTAACCATGATATTGTACAGTTTTATTGCGGTTCAGACAAAAGTTCACATCATGAACATTCGGATGATAATGAGGATGATTGCGCGTTTCATCTTTCGAAAGTTCAGTTGACAAGTTTACGGACTGATATCTCAGTTGCATCTCATGAAATTTATAATTTATTATTTACTTTGTGGCCTCAAGCCTGTGATTGCGCTGAGTCCACTACCCTACTGGAATACATAGTTTTACATTTTAAATCCGATAGGACTGCGGAGTTTTCCGTGGCAAACTCACTTCGTGGTTCGCCATTATTCTTTTAATTGAAGTAATACTTAACTTAAGTCACGCTACTAATGACTTTTAAGTTACTTCTCCAACGAAGTGAAAGCTAATTCCAATCTTAATTGAATTTGTTAATCAGAGTGGCTCGTCGTTATCTTTTAGCGAGCCACATTACGAGTCTTTCCCTTTGCTTATGCATGGCGAAGATGCTGAACATTTCTTATTTGTGAAACTATGAAATTAAAATATCATTACATTCTATATTCAATCGCTTTGATGTGTTGTTCATGCGGTAATAATCATACCGCAGAAACAGAGAGCCACGTAGATGAAAAACATGCAGAAGCTCCCATCGAAGAGAAGCATGGAGAAGATGAGATAATACTTGAACCTGATGCAGCCGATAGATTTGGAGTTAAATGCACTGTGGTTGCGTTGCAGCCTTTTGCCGGCTCATATCGTGTGACCGGTGTATTGACATCGAATCCAGGGGATGATGCTATTATTTCAGCTTCAACGTCAGGTATTCTCACTTGGACGGCCGATATTACTCCCGGTGCCGAGATTAAAGCCGGACAGAATGTGGCTAAAATTCAAGCAAAGAACTCAACAGGTGATGATCCCAACAGGCAGGCCCGGGCAGCCGTTAGCTCGGCCAAGCGTGAATTGGACAGGCTACGTCCGCTTTTGGATGAAGGAATTGCAACCAATTCTGAGTATAATGCAGCCTTGGCAAATTATGAAGCCGCAGTCGCGTCAATGAGTGTTGCCTCGTCATCGGGATCTGTCAAGTCACCGGCAGGAGGCGTTATCACTGAGGTTATGGCAAATACCGGCCAGTTTGTAGAAACAGGAACGGCTTTGGCGCGAATCACTCAAAACAAGACGCTGGTACTGAGGGCCGATATACCTGAGTCTGAGACTGGTCTTCTGAATAACTTTTCCGATGTAAGAATCAGAGTCACCGGCAGTGATGAATGGCTTTCACTTAGTGATGCTGGTATGAAGCGGCTTGATTCATGGGATATGCCGATGAAAGCAGGCTATAAGCCGGCCTACTTTTCTTTTAAAAACAATGGTCGTTTAAGTTCAGGCAGTAATGTGGAAGTTGAGCTGGTAAATAGAACAAGAAAAGAATGCATTGTTGTCCCGTTGTCGGCTATTGTTGAGCAGCAAGGAGGATTCTACGCGTATGTTAAAACCGGCGATCACAGCTATCAGAAACGTTTGGTTAGAACAGGTGAACGTACAGGCGACATGGTTGAAGTAATTTCCGGAATCACGACCGGTGATAACGTTGTGACCGAAGGTGCTCAGGCGGTAAGAATGGCAGAAGCTTCCGGCGCAGTACCTGAGGGGCATTCGCATAATCATTAACTATAAGTAGCTGTTCAAATTTAGAAGCTACTTAATATTTAAAATAAGAGTGAAATGCTGAACAAGATTATAAAATATGCTCTTGACAACAGGATTGCTACGCTCGTGATAACCGGGATAGTTTTAATAGCGGGCTGTTTTGTCATAGTCAAGAGTGACGTTGATATTTTCCCTGATTTAAATGCGCCTACAGTGGTAGTGATGACTGAAGCCGGAGGTCTTGCACCCGAAGAAGTGGAGCGCACAGTCACTATGCCGATTGAGACGGCTATGAATGGCGCCTCACAGGTCAGGCGCGTTCGTTCATCATCTTCGGCCGGTTTCTCCGTTGTGTGGGTTGAATTTGAATGGAACGCAGATCAGGATAAAGCCCGCAGAATAGTTTCTGAACGTTTGCAAACAATTGAATCAGATTTGCCTCCGGGAGTGGGTACGCCGACAATGGGGCCGGAGTCATCTATATTGGGCGAGATGATGATAATTGGCCTTACTACAAATGACTCGACAAAGATGTCGATGATGCAGCTAAGGACTTTTGCCGACAAAGTACTGTCACCACGATTGGCCTCGCTTGGCGGTGTGGCACAAATATCTGTTATGGGAGGTGATGTTGCCGAATATCAGATAATGCTGAATCCTGAACGGATGAAAGCGCTTGATGTTACACTTGAAGAGATACGTGAAGCAGCAGAAAATTTGAATGCCAATGCATCGGGCGGTATTATTTACGATTACGGCAATGAATATCTTGTCAAAGGTTCTGTCCATACAGAATCAGCTGCGGAAATAGGGAAAAGTGTTATCAGAAGCGACGAGAGAGGAATTGTGACATTTAATGATGTGTCGGAAATACGTCTTGGTCCATCGGCTCCGCGCATGGGCAGTGCTTCGGTCAAGACCTCCCCTGCGGTTCTGCTTACAGTCACTAAGCAGCCGGCCGTTTCAACGATAGAGCTAACTAAACGCATTGACGAGACACTTGAGGATATGCGCCCTACCTTGCCCCCCGGAGTAGTGGTGTCCACAGATATATTCCGACAGAGTGAATTTATTGATAGGTCCATAAGCAACTTACAGGTGTCGCTGTTCGAAGGCGCAATTTTTGTAATAGTTGTGCTGTTCTTTTTCATGATGAACTTGCGCACCACCTTGATCTCGCTCGTGGCATTGCCACTCTCAATAATAGTTACAGTGATTCTGCTGCATTGTTTCGGGTTGTCAATCAATACGATGAGCTTAGGAGGAATAGCTATTGCTATCGGTTCGCTGGTTGACGACGCTATAGTTGATGTGGAGAATGTCAACAAGCGATTGCGCATCAACCGGATGCTTCCAGACGGTGAACGAGCACCGATCAGGCGTGTGATATTCGAGGCCTCATGTGAGGTCAGAAAACCTATTCTGAATTCCACGCTAATCATAGCGGTTAGTTTCCTGCCACTGTTTTTCCTATCGGGGATGGAAGGGAAGATGCTTGTTCCCTTAGGCATCTCATTTATAGTATCATTGTTGGCTTCTACAATTGTTGCTCTTACGGTAACGCCTGTTCTGTGCAGTTTCTTATTAGGAGACCGGAGGGCTTACAGTAAAGTTGACAAAGAGCCTTGGTTGGCTCGCACAGTCAAAATGTTATATAGGAAAGCATTGCCTGTTGTGATACGAAATCGTAAGAAGGTGATGTGGACTGTGGGCGTACTATTTGCAATGGCTCTTATGTGTGTACCGTTCCTTGGGCGGGGCTTCCTCCCATCGTTCAATGAGGGGTCGCTTACTATAAATATTAGTGCACTACCGGGTATTTCCATTGAGGAAAGTGACCGCATTGGAAAGGAAGCTGAAAAGTTAATCCTTGAGCAGCCGGAGATTGTTACAGTGGCTCGTAAAACCGGCCGTGCAGAACTTGATGAGCACTCTCTCGGAACCAACGTATCGGAAATTGAAGCACCCTACAGGTTGAAGTCGCGAAGCAGAGCTGAAATGGTGAAGCAGCTTCGCAAAGAGTTAGCAGTACTCCCCGGTGTCAACATTGAGATTGGTCAGCCCATATCCCACCGTATTGATGCAATGCTTTCGGGAACAGAGGCGCAGATAGCCGTTAAAGTATTCGGCCCGGATCTCAACAAATTATCATCTATAGCCTCGCAGATCAAGCATGAGATGGGTGAAGTGTCGGGAGTGGTTGATGTGAAAGTAGAGCAAGTGACAGGCAGGCCGCAGATAGATCTACGGCCGCGACGCGTGGCTATGGCTGCTTACGGAATAACAAATCAGGAATTCCTGAACACAGTTGGTACTATGGTGGGTGGAGAACAGGTCTCTAAAGTGTATTCTGAGGGTTTCCCCTACGACTTAGTGCTAAAGGTCAATGATGAATCGCGTGGCTCGATTGAATCACTTTCGAACTTGCAAATCGGAAGTAACCAAGGGTCTATACCTCTGAGTACGATAGCCGACGTGGTGATAACTGACGGTCCAAATGCCATAAATCGCGAAAATGTGAGCCGTCGCATTGTGATTTCAGCAAATGTGGAAGAGGGTGACTTGCAAGGAGTCGTTGACGAGATCAAGCTGAAAATTGGCGACGAGGTGAAGCTGCCGGAAGGCTATCATGTGGAGTATGGCGGTCAGTTTGAGAGTGCTGAATCGGCCTCACGGACACTTTCCATCGCCACTGTGGGTGCCATACTTCTGATTTTCCTTACTTTGATGCGCGAATTCAAAAAGGCAAAGCAAGCTCTTGTGATCTTGGTGAATATGCCGCTTGCAATGATCGGTGGATTGCTGATTCTTTTCATAACGGGAAGTGAGCTAAATATTCCGGCTGTGATAGGTTTCATATCGCTTATGGGCATTGCTACACGCAACGGAATGTTGCTTATGTCACGCTATAATGCGCTTGCACAAGCAGGGTTAACTGTGGGTGAACGAATAATGAAAGGGTCT
Source organism: uncultured Muribaculaceae bacterium (assembly GCA_910589095.1). Taxonomy (GTDB): domain Bacteria; phylum Bacteroidota; class Bacteroidia; order Bacteroidales; family Muribaculaceae; genus Paramuribaculum. The sequence goes on along the minus strand of CAJUSN010000030.1, from coordinate 5,093 downwards.
GCCGACCGTTTAACACCAATCATAATGACTGCACTTACTTCAGCGTTGGCATTGGTTCCTTTAGCACTACGTTCCTCCGAGCCTGGCAATGAAATACAGGCTCCAATGGCATTGGTGATTCTGGGCGGTTTGCTCACATCCACATTTTTGAATATCTTTGTTGTCCCCATTCTTTATCAATACATATCATCAACCATCGTTGATCCAAAAAAATGAGTATAAACAAAAGTATAGGTCTTATTACATTCGCGTTTATATCTACGTTGGTAAAAGCTTCCGTGCCAACGGATATAGATGCAATGGCATCAAAAATTCTTGAGAACAATCCTGAAGTGGCAATGATGGCAACCCAAAATAAAGCCACGCTACAGGAGATGAAAATAGAGAACAATTTGCCTGCTACAGAAATAAGTTTCTCACATGAATGGGGGCATAAAGGCGTTGGCAACAAAACGGGCGTTGAGATAAGTCAAGGTTTTGATTGGCCTGGCGCCTACAGAGCACGTTCGGAATCTATGCGAGAAACAGCATCGGCTCTTGACCTGCTTTCACGTCAACGCCGAAGTGAGTTGATGTTGGAGATTAAACAGCAACTGATTACCCTGTGGGCTGCAGGTCAGAAAAAACGCCTGTATGAGCGCGCTGTGGGTAAAATTGATTCGTTGTCGAAAATAGTAGAACGCGAGGTAGAGCGTCATGAAGTGTCAAAGCTTGATGGCAATAAATTGAAAATTGAGAGGATTGCGTTGGCGCGCAAACTTGCAGAGTGTGTAGATGCATATCATATTGCCTATGGAGCTTTGCTACAGCTTAATGGAGGTACGCTTCCGGATGATCTTATATCTGATTTACATAGGTGTTCCCCCTCAGTCATGTTACGCCCGCTTGAGGCTTATTATGAGATGGCAGGCATGAATAATTACGATACTGCCTATCGCAAGCAGTTGGCTAAAGCTTCCAGGGCGAAGGAGAAGGCTTTGAAACTCTCAAATTATCCAGGCTTCAGCCTTGGTTTAACTTATGAGAACGAAATGGGTGATCATTTTACGGGATTCAATGTCGGCCTCACCTTACCATTCTTTTCCAACCGAGGCAAATCAGAAGCGAGTCGGCTCACAACTGAGTCTATAGAGGCGGAGTCAGCTGTAAATGAAGCAGCTATCAGAGCCCGAATACATACTGATTATCTCCGTGCCGAGCAGCTTGACAAGGAACTTTCGGAATATGCTTCTGTGATAGAAAATGAAGATAACATACGACTCCTTGATCGTGCGTTTGATGCGCGACACATTTCTTTGCTCGATTATATTTCCGATCTTATATATTTTACGGAAGCGGCAGGTAATTATATTGATTTAAAACTGGAGAGACTTATCATAGTTGCCTCACTGGACCGTTACGCTACGAGTTGAGGACGGCATCGGTTTTTATAAGGAATACAATCTTTTTTAGTTCATGGCTACAAGCAAGTGTGGTCATGAACTTGTTTTTTTGTTTCGGTCAATGTAATTCTTAGTTTTGATTCGTTTGACGTACGCCCAAAAATATAAGCTCTCCCCTGCCCTTACTGATAAAGTAAATATCATAGCAGATTTTCACCTTTTTAACGAATTTTTTAGCTTTATGCTTGGGAGAATCAAAAATTAAGCCTATTTTTGTCAACGAAATATTTAGTTGATATGAATAAACCAATCGATAAATTAACGGAAAAAGAGGAAGAAACGATGCTGTTGCTATGGGAACATGGACCTTGCAGTGTCAAAGAATTATTGGAGTATTTTTCTGAACCGCGCCCGCATATAAACACACTTTCCACTTTTGTTCGCTTGCTTGAACAGAAAGGTTTTGTGGGTCATAAGCAAGGTCGCAACGGAGGATACAACTATTTTGCTATCCAGCCTAAATCGGAATATCGAAGCAGTGCATTGAGTAAGGTTATGAAACGATATTTCGGCAGTGCATTTTCCATGGTTTCAAATCTTGTGGAAGAAGAGCAGCTTGATGCTGACCAATTGCGAACTCTTTTAGATATGGTTGAGAAGAAAAAAGAAAGCTAGTGTTAGATTTGTTTCAATATTCATTGGGCGTATCCATCCCATTATCTTTAATGTGGATTTGTTACCGATTGTTTCTTGCATCCGAAAAAAAGCTTGTGCTTAGCAGGTGCTTGCTATTGTCAATATATGTTTTGAGTATAGGGTCAGCCGTATATATAAGATTGACCGGAAGCACCATAGTTCTGTATGGCTCCTCTCCTGGGGAGGCTTCTGATGGCAGTGCACTAGGTACATTCGGATTCGTTATGCAGTTGGGTGCTACTGTCTGGTGCGTGGGAGCGGTGATAGCACTTGTGTTGACATTGGTCGAAGTTGTGAGAATTTTTGCATTCATCAAAAGTTGCCGCATCATGGTTGTAGATGGCAGGAACGTGTACATCAGTGACAAGGTTTCAACTTCACCGTTCAGCTTTGGTAATAGGATTATTCTTAGCCAACGCGATTATGGCAGATCTTTGGAAATGATATTAGCCCATGAGACTGGCCACATCAGATATAAACATTCGTATGATATTCTGTTCGCACAATTGGTTACTATCCTCTGCTGGTACAATCCTGCAGCCTGGTTTCTTAGAAATGATCTTAAAACTGTCCATGAGTATCAGGCAGACTCTTATGTTTTGAACACCGGCTATGATGCTGCAGCATATCAAACTCTTCTGATAAAAAAAGCTGCCGGATCGAAATTCCCTACTATAGGGAACAATTTCAACCACAGTAAGCTGAAAATGAGAATTTCTATGATGAATCGGGGATACGCTTCATCAGTTCGTTCATTGGTCGGTTATCCCCTGTTAGGGGTAGCATTTATAGGAGGTATAGCACTCCTTATGTCACCGACAATCAGTTTCGCAGTAGCTCCGAGGGTTACAGTGACCAATGAAGACAAAGGAAAAGCCGCACTTGATAATGTGAATATTTATATTGATGGTGACAAAAGCGACCGCTTAGATGAGATTTCCCCCTCCGAGATTAAAGCAATAACTATAAGCAAAGATAAAAAACGAATTGATATAGAAACCAAATAGCCTTCAAATCCAACTTATTTCCTTTAAAGGATTAAATATAGGTTTTTTTTGAACATATTCCCGCAGATTTTAATCCAGTCTCAACATTTGTTGAGAATTAAACAAATTATTTACGCTAACTTTGCTGGCAAACACATAGAGCTTATGAAAATTAAAACTGTCATATTCACAGTTATAGCACTCTTTGCAACATCATATATGTCAGCAAAGAAGACAAAAGAATATCCACGTGCTGAGATAAAGGTAGGATATGCCTATCACGAAACTTTCGTGCGTGGCTCTGATGGCATAGTAAAACGTGATATTCCATTCGTACTGTTGGCCAACAAAGAGCAGACGAAGTTTTACAGTCCTAAAACTGAATATATGGATTCTCTTGAATCTACTCCACAAGGCCGCGCTATCAGCAAGCAACTCCGTAATGATGCTATTAAAAGGTATGCCGAAACAAAGGACGAGAGCGCAATGAAGGCAGTGGTGTACCAGACTTTTCTCTACATCTTCCGCTCCATGCCTGACAATCAGATGACTGTATATGACAAGGCAGGATCGCTTGAATACGGGTATTACACCGAACCGCTCGGCGAAATCCAATGGGAAATTTCCGACTCAACAAAGTCTGTGTTGGGATATGATTGTGTGATGGCAACTGCGCATTATCATGGGCGCGATTGGACTGCGTGGTTTGCTCCTGAGATCCCTATGCAGGAAGGACCGTGGAAGTTGGCCGGTCTCCCGGGATTGATACTTGAAGCAAGTGAAGCAACAGGACAGCATAGCTTTGTCGTCACCGGATTAGAAGCCTCAAATCAAGAGATTGTCCCTATCTATCCGTATCAACAATACGATAAAATGTCGCGTATCGAAATGCTGAGGCAGTTAAGAAACTACCGTGACCACGGCAGGGCCATCGATGCCGCAGGCACAGGCCTGAATCTCGGACCGGACCATGTGCGCACTGGCGAAGAACTGAAGATAGATTTTCTTGAAACTGATTATTACAAATGACTATGAGGCGACTGATTTTCATAATTTATGTGTTGACGTATGTCCCGCTCTCAATGGTGGCTGAAGATAGGCCTGTTGCGTTTATGAAAGCGCAATACAAAGAGTGGCATAAAATTAATGACGCGAAAAGAGATACTTCCTATGTTTCGGAAAATAAATATGTTCTACAGATAGGACGCGGTGCATCATACTATTATGATCCTCAAACGTATTTTGTTGATTCGCTTGAAAATGACCCTACCGGAAAGGCAGTTAGAGACCAGGCGATGCACGACGCGCTTAATGAATTTATGAATACGGGAGCGGATGCCTTTGCAATAATGCGCGAGAAAGGTCTTATGGCAGAGAGCAGATATAAAAATCAAAAAGATTTCCAGTCTAAGATTATCACTGTGTGGAATGTTGATGGAAGCGACAGATATCAGTATGAAGCAGATATGAATGATTTGAATTGGGAGATTTGTGATTCAACTAAAATTATACTCAATTACGATTGTAATCTTGCTATGGCCGATTATCATGGGCGTAAATGGAAGGCATGGTTTTCCCCTGAGGTGGCCATTCAAGATGGTCCGTGGCAGTTGTGCGGTCTTCCGGGACTGATACTTGAAGCTGAAACTGAGGATGGGGAATACGGATTTGAAATTACCGGAATTCAACAGTGCAATGAATCGTTCAAACCTATTCTGATAGATTCGGATAAGCTTTTCCACACCAAACGCAAGTCATTTTTGAAGATGAAGGACTACGCAAGGCGCAACCGTTCATCCCAACTCAGTGCCATGACTGGTGGGAAAGTCAAAGTTGATGCCGACTACAAAGGCACCGATGATTTCCTTGAAACCGATTATCACTAAGGAATATGAAGCAACTATTTATTATAGCGCTGTTGACTGCAACAACAGCATCCGCAAAAGATTTCGTAAATGATGCCGAACCGGCAATACTTGAAGTGCATTATACTCGTATTGAAGTTACCGATACGACAAAGCGTAATTCT
>CAJUSN010000029.1 GCA_910589095.1 uncultured Muribaculaceae bacterium | reverse complement strand
GCTGAGACATGAGTTACCGCCCATACGATATGTGGGCAACGACGTATCCGGTTCAAGAGCCCCGGTAATGGCGGGTTTGTAAGGCATTTCCAAGCAGTCAGGCATGTGACACGCGAATGAAGCGTCAATGATGGCAGTGTTGACACCTCCATTGCTGACTATGTCAACCACGGAAGCCACAAGGTCGCCTGTGCGCCAGGTAAAAGCGCTTCCAGGCTCCAATATAACCTGAAGATTTGGATGTCGACGGCGGAAATCACGAAGAAGATCAATTAAACGCTGAGTATCATAACCATCTCGGGTCATAAGATGCCCACCTCCCATGTTCACCCACTTTAAACCGGGAAGATAACGTCCGAACTGCTCCTCGAAAGCTTCAAGAACGCGTTGGAGATCTTCGGCCGAAGATTCACACAACGCATGGAAATGGAAGCCCTCGATGTGGGCCGGAAGAGTATCGGGCAACATATCGGCTGTCACTCCGAAGCGTGAACCCGGAAGAGCAGGATTGTAAATATCAGTTTCTATGACTGAGCATTGCGGATTGACACGCAATCCCGTTGACACTCCGCGATCCAATGCACGGCGGGCAAAACGTTCTGCTTGAGAGAGAGAATTGAAAGTAATGTGCGATGATCCTTCAATGAACGCGTCGATGGTCTGCTCTGTATAGGCGGGGCAATATGAATGAGCTTTCACGCCGAGGTGTTTGCATCCGAGTTGCAACTCATTCAGCGAAGAGGCGGTGAATTTTACTCCATACTCACGCATTATACCAAAAGTGCGCCACAGAGCATTGGCTTTGAAGGCCATAATAATTTCCACTCCGGCTTCAGATGCAACGTTCCTTATCAGCGAAAGATTATTGCGCAGTTTCTCTTCATAAACGATATAATATGGTGTGGTGAGCTGTGATTCTTTCATTTGGGTGTATCAGTTGATGATTGTGAAACGTGCAAATTTGAGGAGTAGGACGCGCGAACCGGTATTGTCGAAATCCACCACAATGCGCGCATCGGAACGGGACACGTCGATTGATGTAATCGTTCCACGCCCAAAACGGTCATGTTCAATATTCATTCCTTCGGTGAGCTCGTCGGCCGTGTGCGTGCCGGTCATGGAGGGTTTTGCCGTGGAGCTTTTCTCGGCTGGAATCCAACGGGTGGCGTCACGTTTTTCAACCGGAGCGGGTCGTACCGATTCCGGAGAATGGAATGACTGGCGATAGACGTCCTCACGCTGAGGCGACGGACCGAAGGAAACTCCGGAAGCCATTTTCAGGTATTGGCGGTCAATATCTCGGAGAAAACGTGAGGGCGAGCAACTTGCCGTCTGTCCATTACGATAGCGCGTCTTGGCGTAGGTGAGCATACAGAAGTTACGGGCACGCGTAAGCGCCACGTAAAGCAGACGGCGCTCCTCTTCAATTTCCTGCAGGGAGCCGGATGCCATTGCCGACGGGAAAAGATCCTCTTCCACCCCGACAATAAACACATTATTGAACTCAAGGCCCTTGGCCGCGTGAGCGGTCATGAGGGTCACGCGTTCCTCAATACCATCCTCGGACGCAGTATCGGAATCTTGATCCGTAGCAAGCGAAACCTCACTCATAAAGTCTGTTAGTGAAAGAGCCTCGCTCCCCTCCTCCGTCCTGTTGACAACAAACTCCTTAACTCCTGAGAGAAGCTCGTTGAGGTTCTCTTGCTTGGACAGATTCTCGGGCGTACGGTCATGATGATACATTGCGATAATACCCGTTTTGTTCATGATGAGCGATGCCACTTCCTCGGCATTCCCACCGGTTGAATCAAGTTCGACGAAACTCATTATCAGATCGTGGAACGCCTGCAGTTTGCGTGCGGTACCGGAATTCACACCGGGATTATAAAGCTCGAGGTTACTGATTACTTCCCATATACTGACCTTTGCATCGGTGGCTGCACGCAGTAATTTATTGACAGTCGTTTCACCGATACCTCGGGCAGGAAAATTGATAATGCGCTTTAAAGCCTCATCATCTGCCGGATTAATAGTCAACCGAAAATAAGCGAGCGCGTCCTTCACCTCTTTGCGCTGGTAGAATGACAGGCCTCCGTAAATACGGTACGGGATGTTTCGTTTACGCAACGACTCCTCCAACACTCGGCTCTGAGCATTTGTGCGGTAAAGAATGGCAAACTCCTCGTAACTGTCATGGGATTTCATTTTCACCTGCGAAATACGGTTGGCCACTACATAACCCTCCTCAAAATCACTGAAACTCTCCACCACCTCGATGCGACTGCCCGTTGCGTTTTTTGAAAACACGTTTTTCGGAATCTGTCGGGTGTTTTTCTCAATCAGCGAATTGGCTGCATTGATGATGGTTTGAGTGGAACGGTAGTTCTGCTCAAGTTTGAAAGTGGCAAGTTCCGGATAACTGCGCCTGAGATTGAGGATGTTGGAAAGATTCGCACCTCGGAAGGAGTAGATGCTCTGTGCATCGTCGCCCACAACACATAGTGCGTGGCTTTCGCTGCATATCTGCGACACAATCACATGCTGGGCAAAATTTGTGTCCTGATACTCATCCACGAGCACATATCTGAAGAATTCCTGATAGTGATGGAGAATGTCAGGATTGTCACGTAGAAGCAGATTGGTGTAATAAAGCAAGTCATCGAAGTCCATTGCCGAGGCAGCGAAACAGCGGTCGCGGTAATTGCGGTAAAGCGCATAGATCATGGGGCGACGCGCACGCCGGTCGGCATCCAGAACATCCTGGAGCGTGGCATATTTTTCCGGAGAGATAAGGGCATTTTTTGCCGATGATATAGCCGAGAGCACAGTATTCGGTTTATATACCTTGTCATCCAGATCCATCTCGCGGATAATGGATTTTATGAGCGACCGGCTGTCGGCGGTATCATATATGGTAAAAGTGGGTTTATAGCCAATCCGGTCGGCATTTCTGCGCAATATTTTGAGGAATATGGAGTGGAATGTACCCATCCAAAGGCTTGATGCAGTGCGTTCACCCACCAGCTCCTGAATGCGCTGACGCATTTCGCGGGCAGCCTTGTTGGTAAAAGTCAGTGCCATAATGCGCCAAGGTTCATATCCCTGATGCAAAAGATGCACAATTTTATAGGTAAGCACCCTCGTTTTGCCGGAACCTGCACCGGCAATAACCAGCGAAGGCCCGTCGGTGTATTCCACGGCGGCCCGCTGCTGAGGATTGAGCTTGTCAAGATAGTTTTCCAATAGAATCGCTATTTACTGCTGGTTTGCAAGAATGGTTTCAAAAGCTTGCCAAAGGTTATCGGACTGTGGAATTGGAGCTTCCACACACACCGGCTCGTGGCTCACAGGATGGATAAATTCGATTTTATGAGCCTGCAATGAAATGGAACCATCAGGGTTGGATCGTTTGTCACCATATTTCAAATCCCCTTTGATGGGGCAACCAATCGAGGCAAGCTGCACGCGTATCTGATGTTTGCGACCGGTTTCAAGGTTCACTTCAAGAAGATGATAACGGTCACTTGAGGCAATTAGCCGATAACTCAATATGGCTTCCTTGGCTCCGGGACGCGGATTGGGGGTGACGTAGCTTTTGTTGTTGCGTTCGGTTGAAGTGATGTAGCCGGTAAGACGTGCTTCAGGCTCGGAGGGTTTGAAACGAGTTATGGCGCGGTAAGTTTTCTTCACCTCACCATCGCGAAACATCGCGTTCAGCCGTGCCAGAGCCTTGGAGGTCCTGGCGAACACAACCAATCCCCACACTGGACGGTCAAGTCTGTGGACCACTCCACAAAACACATTGCCCGGTTTATTGTACTTTTCTTTCAAGTATCGCTTGACGGTGTCGCACAGCGGTTCATCACCGGTTTTGTCGCCCTGGACTATCTCGCCGGGGTGTTTGTTGACAATAATAATATGATTGTCCTCGTAGATCACTTCCATGAGGGCAAATTTACAAAAAATCCCCCTCCCCCGCAAATTGTCAGAAAGTGAGAAGGCGTGATTCTCAAGGACGGAGCAACCGGTTGACGCGTCGCCTGACCGGGTCACTCCACCATCCCCATTTATTGAAGTAGCGGATCATGTTGACGCAGTGGATACGCAACATCCGAAATGAACGGTATGACTCGCGTCGATGGTAGTGCACAACGGTGGCGGAAGGTAGATACATTGTGCAGGCGTGTGCATGTATACGTCGCGTGAGATCAATATCCTCAGGATACATGAAGAAACGCTCATCAAACAGCCCGGACTTGCGCAGAGCATCCACTCTCAAAAACATGAATGAACCCTGATGATAAGGGACATTGAAAGGAAGGGAGTGATCCAAATGTTGCAATTCGTAACGCGCCCTCCTGCCGCTAAAGGCCCATTTCGGGAGAAAACGGCGCAGAATCAAGTCAAATGGAGTTGGGAGCATCCTGACGGTATATTGCAACCTGCCGTCGGCCCCGACTATTCTTGGCTGCGCAGCCCCGGCTTCCGGGTGAGCGTCCATATATGCCACAAGAGTGCTTATTGCCGTTGGATCGAAAGCCACATCCGAATTCATTACAAGATGGTAGGTTGTCCCCAGGGTCAAAGACTTCCGCAATGCAATGTTGTGACCGGCCCCGAATCCGCGGTTCTCCGAAGGTATGTACGTGACACCATCTCTGCCGGTGCACACTTCCTTTATGGCTTCAAGTGAAGAATTGTCAACCACATAGATGCAACTCACCCCGGCCCGCTGCAAACAGTCGAGAGCCGAGGCAAGTTCCGCGGTATCTGTGCGGTAAGTCACTATGGAAGCTGCAAGCTTCATTCTCTGGGATGAGGCTCGCAGTTCAGGACTTCTTCATTTCGAATCCCGCACAGAGACCATCGTAACTCTTTAGAAGATTCACGGCCGTGGTTATTGTGGAGTTAGACGTGAACTTGCTCACTGTTTCCATGATGGTGATAAGTTTTGTCACGTCGAACATCACACTCATGGTGCCGGTTGCCGACTTGGTGATGTAAGTGTCAACCTTGCCTACATTGAATTTTCCGGCAATAGAGAAGTTGAAAACGAAATTGGCCTGAGAATCGTCCGAAGGCGTTGCAGCAGTTATGGTGCCTTTGAGTGTGATTTTGTTGGCTGTCAATACGAATGTGGAGTCAGAATTGACGGTGAGCACAGCCTTGTCGAAACCGGTACGCTGATAGATGGGCACGAGTTTCTCCTGAATCATGGAAGAGGCGGCCGCACCACCCGCTTTTTTGAGCACGTTATCGGTTTTGAATGTAACAGCCGGACCGGAATAGTTCCAAGTGCCAACCATTGATTCAACAGTTATTTTATCCGTTGACAACAGATTCCCTAAAGCCGACGCAAGGCCTGAAGCTTTGGACGAAGAATCTCCGCCTCCGAGCCCCTTGAGAGCATCAGAAAGATTCCATGCATTTACCGACATTGAAGAGAGGAATATTGCGGCGAGTGCCAAAAGAAATATACGTTTCATTATACCTATTATTAAAAAACAACCCGCAAGTTAGCCATAATTTCCTAAATGGCCAAATTCTGTTGGCCAACCCAACGAAAACGCCGACAAAACGCCATGTTTTACCGCAGAGCGAACAATCGGAGCTACGGAGCCGTTTGAAAATAGGATCTTCATGGACTCTGTTTCAACTGGACAGAAGCTCTAAGGTATGAGGATGCCGACATACATCCGGCACCTTTTTTGTATTCATTAATGTACTGATGCACAAAAAAAAGTCACATTTGAGTCCTCTTGCGCTTAAATTCCACAGATTGCGCCAGCGGATAGAAGCCAAACTCAACCGCAGCTTCTATGGGTTGAGCGTTACGGCACATGTGCTTATGTCCGTAGCCATGCTTGCGTCGCTCACATGTCTGGTGGCCATGGTAGTCCATGTTGGATATGACCACACGGCTTCCGGCTATCGGACCCTTCACAAATTGATGCACACGGTGCAATGGATATTCGCTGCAAACGTAATTTTCGGTTTGACACTCAATCTGCGCGAAACCTTACACAATTCCCGCGCACTCCGATGGATTGTTGATATAGCACTCCTTGTCACGCTTTTACCTACCATCTATCCCCACCCTGCCAATCCATGGTTTCCATGGCTGGAAAAGGCACTATATTCCAACATGTTTCTCTACAGCGTGCTAACGGCCTATTCCGTGGTTACGCTGAGTTACGGAGTATTCAAACTAATTGACCGTCGCACCAATCCATCGCTGCTGCTATCACTTAGTTTCGTTACATTTATCATCATAGGCACTCTGCTTCTGCTGCTCCCCAAATCGACTGTAAATGGAATCACGCCTGTTGATGCTTTCTTTGTGAGCACCTCGGCAGTGTGTGTAACCGGATTGACCACCGTTGATGTGGCCACAACGTTCACACCGCTCGGGCTTTCTATTCTCGCGCTGCTCATCCAGTTCGGGGCGTTGGGAGTGATGACATTCACCTCATTTTTCGCCCTGTTTTTCAGTGGAAGCGCATCTATCTACAGTCAGTTGATGCTACGTGACGTGATCTATTCCCGCTCCATGAATTCTCTCATACCGACACTGCTCTATATCCTCGGATTCACTCTCTGCATTGAACTGGTTGGTGCATTGCTCATTTTCGCTTCAATTCACGACACACTCGGACTGGATCTCACGGGTGAAATAGTGTTTGCCGGCTTCCACTCGCTCTCGGCTTTCTGCAATGCGGGGTTCTCCAACTACCCCGACGGTATGGCCAATCCCCTGCTGCTAAACCACAATGTCTCCATCTATTGGATAATGACGCTTCTCATTGTAGCCGGGTCGATAGGCTTCCCGATACTTGTCAACACCAAGGACGCCATTGCCGAATCGTGGCGACGCTTCTGCGCACGTCGGCGCCATAAGATACCGGAAGCCCGCACCGTCCATCCGTTCAACATGAACACCAAGATAGTGCTTTTCACATTCACCCTATTGCTCATAGCCGGAGCAGCGCTTTTCTTTGTGCTGGAATACTCCCATTCACTTGCGGGAATGACAATGACTGAAAAAATCACCCAATCGGTGTTCAACTCGGCAGTTCCACGTTCAGCAGGATTCGCGTCGGTCAACCCCGCCGGATTCCTCAACATAACTCTCGTGATGGTGCTTTTCCTTATGTGGGTTGGAGGCGGTTCGCAGTCAACCGGCGGTGGCATAAAGGTGAACACGCTCGCTGCAATCTGGTTAAACCTGCGTGCCATAGTGACAGGCGCACCCAAAGTAACAGCATATGGGCGCACAATAGCCATAGGGTCAATCCGCCGTGCCAACGCTGTGGTTGCAATCTCCATTTTCAGCTATTTCCTTCTTTCATTCCTCCTGCTTGGACTTGAACCGGAACTTCCAGTCCGTTCGGTGCTTTTCGAAGCCTGCTCGGCCCTCTTCACCGTAGGCTCTTCACTGGGAATCACCCCTCAGCTTTGCGAAGCATCCAAGCTCCTGCTCTGTGTTGCAATGTTTTTGGGACGTGTAGGAATAATTTCATTGCTCACAGGAATGGTCCGGCGACACAGTGGTTCGGCCCCTCAATATCCGTCCGACAACATAATCATCAGCTGACCATAACCCGATAAACACTTCTTTACATCATGCGATATCTCATTATTGGTTTAGGAATTTATGGCGCCAACCTGGCGATCGACCTCACAAACATGGGGCACGAGGTGATTGGTGCCGACTCTAACCCCTCACTTGTGGAGGGGATAAAGGATCTTATTTCCACGGCATATATCATTGACGCTACCGATGAAAGCGCGCTCGCGGCACTTCCACTCAAAAACGTTGATCTGGTAATAGTTGCCATTGGCGAGAATTTCGGTGCATCAATACGCATCGTGGCGCTCCTCAAGAAACTTGGAGTGGAGCATATCTATGCCCGTGCCATCGATAAGCTCCACGAGTCGATTCTGGAAAGCTTTGAAATTGACCGAATCCTTACACCTGAGCAGCGCGCAGCATTCGATCTTGTCAATGAGATGGGAGTGGATTCGCGTATCTCATCACTGAGACTCGACTCCGATCATTACATCATGAAATTCCGGGCTCCAAAAGCGTTTATCGGACTATCATACAGCAAACTTGAGCTCCTTAACGATTTCAACCTGCATCTGCTGGCCGTAACCCGCTCCACTCCTTGCAGAAACGCTCTCGGAATCACACGATCACGCCAGAAATTGCTCCCTGAATTCGAAAATAGCGAAGTGCAACCCGACGACATGTTCATTTGTCAAGGTACCGCACACTCTTACAACGAACTGTTCAACCGGCTCAACGCCATGCGCGACAAATAATCCCCTCACACCGAAACGCAAAAAGAGCCGGTTCCAGGAATGGGACCAGCTCTTTTTTACGTTGTTTGTTGTAGTAGGCTTCTACTTAGGCAGCCTTAGTAGTGTCAACAGCAGCAGTGTCAGCAGCAGCAGTGTCGGCAGCAGTAGTGTCAACAACCTGTTCGGTAGCAACAGTGTCAGTAGCTACAGTGTCAGCAGCAGCTTCGGCTTTCTTTTCGCCACCGCAAGAGAACAGAGATGCGCTAAATACAACAGCAAGTAATAAAACTAACTTTTTCATTTTCTTTTTTGGATTTAATAATAAAACAATTTTTTTAGCTTCAAAAACGCTACAAAGGTACTACCTTTTTTTTAATCCGCAAATAAAAATTAGACTTTTTTTTGTGGAATCGCATTTTTATGTTAATTTTTGTAAAATTTCAACTGGCAATTGAACCGTATTTTTCAAAATAATCCATTACGCCCAACAGTTGGCAATTTGTACCACTACGTTTTCCTTTTATTCCACTCATTGCAAATGCTACATTGAAATCTCCCGGACTACATCTTCTGCTCGAAGAGTTGCTGATGAAATAATGGATGCATTTTCATTTTAAGGAGTCCGGCGGAAATACCAGCGAGTCGGCAACAGCACTCACACTGTCGGCTTCAAACTCAAGTGTGGGAAATCCTGCAACCGAGTCAACGCCCGAAAGCTCTTCCCCACGGCTTGCCACAGCCCTGATAGGCTCCGGGCCTGAAAGAAGCTCTCGTCCGATAGCCACATAGTCATATCGGCCTGTGCGATTTCCGGTGGGATCGTAAAGGGTCCAAAGTGATCCAAAACGGGCTGCGTAACCGAATCCGTTTTCACGACCTACGCCCCAGCGCCCTATATACACCACCTCATCGGCATTGTTGAAATCGCTCACAATGTTGCCACGCATATCTATCAGATAATAGCGCTGGGCATTTGAGGCGAGCAACAGATGTCCACTCCCGAATTCAAGCGAATTGTAACGCGGTGCAAGCATAACCGAGCCATCCTTGCGGGCCAATCCACGGTGACCGTCGGCGTCACTATATATAATATAGGTGTCCGACACTTCGGTCACTGTACCCGAAACGGGGAAATTTTCAGCAGCAACCTCGTGCCCTTTCCTGTCAATAAAAAGTGTGCGGTAAGTGGTATTCATCCCACTCCCTTCCGGGAGCGAAACCTGCGCGGTGCCGTTGTGGAACATAAATTCCGCGGCATATCTGGCCCCGACCACCAAATGCCCGTCGGCGTCTACGGCTCCCCACATCCCGCGCTCGTTTCCCACCGAGAGAATCCCCTCCGAAAAAATAGCCGACGCCGCCACTACTTTACTTCCCCCGATTTCGGAGAGGTGGAAACGCTCACGCCCAAAACCGTCGCACACACGAAGAACGCCATCGGCAGTGAACACCGGTATCACACCTTCTGAATAGTATCCCGCGCTCTTCAATCCCTGCAGGCCGGAAATGGCCCGGGGCGCCGATGTGGCGCGATAAACCCCTACACTCCCCTGCTCATCGGTAATGTTAAAACAACCGTTCACAATCGGTGAGATCTCGCCGGAAATCATATTTTCATAAATCAATGTTCCGGAGGGATTGACCAGGCACCAATCTTCTTCCCACACAATCTTAACAGGCACCCCTTCCATCCGTGCTTCACTTCCCCTACATGCCGAGAGCATATAGGATAGGCATAGGAGCATGAAAAGCCCGGGAGCTAAGTCGGTGAATTGGCGCAGTTTCATCGGGGGGTATTCGGTTTGGTTGATTGTAAAAATGTTTTTTCGGCATCGGCAATTATACGTTCGCCCGCTTCTTTGTAGAAATCGTGATCCATAACAAAGAGAAAAAGTCCTTCCAAGCCGGGACGCGGCGCAATGATCACCATCATGCGCTCAGCTCCATACACCGCATACTCATCGCGTATTTTCTCAGCGCGGAAACCCATCGGCACAAGCTCGGCCCCGGCATGTTGCACCATATCCGGGAATTTTCGTCCCGGCACCGAAGCTTCAACCCTTATATATTTCACACGCGACAGCGAATCGGTCCTATATATATGCGTTCCCTCATCGGTCAACGAATCGGTTGCCACCGGGCGATCGCTATAGGCTATCGCCTCAAGAGTGAGCATATAAAGTGAATCGGTATGAAATCGGAGCGAGCGGATTCGTGTCTGCTTTTCACCTATACTGTCACTGAGCGGCCCCATGCGGGAGTGAAGCGCTACATCGCCCCATCCTCCGGCTGTCAGCTTTGCCATAAGCGAATGAACAGCAGCCTGAGTATTGAAAAAATCAGTGTGGACATATCCGTCGTCAAGAAGCGTGGGCCTGACGGATAGGCCCTTGAACGGACCGGCCCCGATGCGGTGCCCGTGACCGTCCATCAAAACTGTCCCGGCATATCCCTCACCCACAAAACTGAACGGGCTGACAGTTCCGGGTGCGGAATATTTCATAAATTTCACTTTGTCAAAACCGTTCAGCCTCACCTTAGGATTGCCTGCGCTGTCGGATATGCAATAGATACGGTCCATTGTTTCTGAGATAATCCTGTCGCTATCGGCAATATGAATCGACCTGAACCGTGGTTCCATCAAAATATTTCCCCGATGATCGGCAAGCCCCATGCGTCCTTCGGCATTGCTCCACACTATGTAATCCTTATCAAACTCACCCACGCTTTTCGTTCCTGCAGGCAGCGACCGAAGCGTGCCGTCAATCCCCATCATGGCCGACTTCCCGGAGGGGAGTTCCACCACGATGGCCCCGCCATGCACACTACTGCGCGGCTTCATTCCTTCAGGAAAAGTGAATATCGTTTTGCCTGAACTGTTCACAAGATAATATGTGGTCCGCTTACGTTCCGTGACGCTGTCAATCTGTTCACTCACCGTTCGGCTCACAGGGGCAATTCGCTCACTGAAGTGCGGCTCATTGTCATAGACAGGCTCAAGTACCATCTCTCCTGATGTGTTCATTGCTCCCCATTTCCCATCCTGAGTGTAAACGGTTAGCAACCCATCAATGAAATAAGGCGCAGTCTTCACAATCTCCCTGCCGGAAATAGCAGTGAGTTCCATACGCTGGACACCACTGCCATCCACGAGTGCCACACGCTTTCCGCGCCATGTCACAGGCATGAGTCCATGTGACATGGCCCCGGCGTGGACCAATCCGTCAAGCCCATCAACCACCACCGGTTCAGCCTGAGCTTTGTAAACTGAAAAGCCGGCAGGTGTGCGAACTGTGAAATATCCATTTACCGCAGCCGAGGGTGCTTCCGGGAACTTGTTGCTGAAAAGCATGGAGCCATCGCATCGCACCAACCCCCAGCCGGCCACGGAGTCGGCTTCGCGGGCAGCCATATAAGCTGACACCACAGGACCAAGCGAATCGTAATTCTTCTCCCCGCTCGCGGCGGCGTTATCTTTGCCGAGCGAACAGGCTCCCATACCGAGCGCCATCGCAAGGAGAATTAATGCATATACCGGACTTTTCATAACAGTGTCTAAAAGTAAGCATACTCTTAGAGTGTCGTACATTTATACGACACTCTTAGTCTTCAGTCCACTCCTCCTCACCGGGAAGTTCTACGGTTGTGGTGGAGCGCGGATAGTCGGTATTTACCACGTTCATTATCGGACGTCCGCAATCGATATTGACCAGTCGAGTTGTGCCAACACGCTCTCCATTGGAATCCACAAGGTAGAAACCCTCGGCACTGCGGGCCACGAAGTCAAAGCCGTTCTTCTTTTCCTGGAGCGGAGCCGGTGTAAGCAGAGTTGCGCCGCCCACTTCATGAAATTCCAAATCCGAAGCTGAACCGATGTACCATTTTGCTCCATCGCAATAGGCAACCAATCCGCCTGACCCTATGCGCACCTGATTGTAGCGCATGTCAAGAATAGGTGAGCCATCGGTTCTGACCACACCTTTCTTTCCGCGTCCAGCGCTCACAACCGCCAGCCCGGAGGAAAGTTCATCAACCGAACGTACACCCGAGGGCAGTTGGATCAGATTTCCCGAATGTTTAGCATCGGCCAAAGCAAATCCTGTTCGGGTGCGCACGGCCACCATCCCCTCCGAAATCTCAAGATTAACAGGCGTGACATCGGCCGGGAATGTGTACTTTTCATTTCCGTTGAGATCGATTACCGAAAAATTCTGCACCACGCTTTCGCCCGCCTGTGCCTCTGTCATGGCTATCAAAATTCCATCATCGGGCAATCCAAGGGCTGAGTAACGAGGCTCGACAACGATTTTTCCCGACGGCTCGATAAGCCCAACACCGCCTGCATCGGTTGTAAAGCGCATCACACCCTCGGTAAAATAGGGGTCGCATTGCGTTATCTCACCTTCTGGGAGTTCAAGCGAGGCAACAGTCTCGCCTTTCTCATTCACCAGCTCGATGTGGCCACCCTGACGGGCCACGGGAATAACACCGAAGCTCATGGCTCCTGCCGAACGAAGTCCTGACAAACCCGGCACCACTTCAATCTCCGCGCTCCCGTCATTGGCTCCGGCGTAACGATACACGGTCACCCCGTCGGGGGTGGAGGCGGTGAAAAATCCATTGATGAGCGGTGAAATATTCTGACCGTCAAGTCCAAGCGAAATCACATCGCCTGACGGATCGATAAAATCGCGGGTAAGCGAGTCAGGGGCGCAAGGGAGCGCTTCCACCACTGCCTCTTTCTGACCACATCCGGCGAGGGTCAGTGCTGCCAGAGCCACAACAGAGCTCACTATGATTGAATGAAGTTTAAACTGCATATTCATTGTCTATTTTTCACAAATATACTCATTACTTGCCAAATAGCAAAAAATTCCGGCCACAACAAAGGGGAATGTCACTTTGCGCGGCCGGAACGGGGTATTTTCTGAAAGTTTTAGATACTGTTTCTTCGAAACTGAAGTGATTTAAAATGTTTCTTAGAGTGCGTTGATCATGGCATCGAACGCTTCGGGGAGTCCGTCGCGATCCTTGCCACCAGCCTGTGCAAATCCGGGCTGTCCACCGCCGCCACCTTTAACCTTCTTGGCAGCCTCACGCACAATCTTAGAAGCATTGAGCCCGAGAGAGCTTACAAGATCATCGGTAATCATGAGTGTGAGCAACGGTTTTCCGGCCACATCAGAAGTTGCGGCTGCGAAAACGGTGTTTTCAGGCGACGCAGCACGAACGGCAAAAGCCACGCCTTTCACCAACTCGGGCATGCGCACACCGCCTAATGTAACGAGCTTTATACCGTTAACATCACGTGCCTTACCCAGCAAATCCTTGCTTATGGTTTCAATGCGTTCCTGGAAGTACTGGTCCACCTCCTTGTGAAGATCAGCATTCTCTGCTATAGCACGGCGAACTGCATTGACCACGTCGGGTGCGTTATTCAGCAAGCCTGCCAATTCGCGGAGATTTCCGGCCATGTCATCAATGGCATTTTCAACCATCTCACCGGTAATGGCCTCTATGCGTCGGATACCGGCGGCGATACTGCTCTCTGAAACAATGCGGATCATACCGATGTTACCGGTATTTGCCACGTGGGTTCCACCGCAAAGCTCAACCGAGTCGCCATAGCGGATTACGCGAACATCGTCGCCATACTTCTCACCGAAAAGTGCCATGGCACCCATAGCGCGGGCCTCAGCTATCGGCATGTGGCGATGTTCATCGCGCGGAGTGGCACGGCGCACCATCTCATTGGCCAGATGTTCCACCTTGCGGATCTCTTCGGGCGTGAGCTTCTGGAAGTGCGAGAAGTCGAAGCGCAGAATCTCGGGAGTCACGAACGAACCCTTCTGCTCGACGTGCGTACCGAGCACCGTGCGCAAAGCGTGGTGGAGCAAGTGAGTAGCAGTGTGGTTGGCCGAGGTGGCCATGCGTGCCTTCTCATCTATGGCGGCTGTGAAAGTAACGGTGGGATCACTCGGCATTTTCTTCACAAGGTGAACACCCATACCGTTCTCACGCTTGGTGTCGTAAATCTCGGTTACTTCGCCTGAAGGAGAGGTGAGCGTACCGCGGTCACCTACCTGACCACCCATTTCGGCATAGAAAGGAGTACGAGCAAGGACAATCTGATAGTACTCGCCCTTCTTCTGCTTCACCTTGCGGTAACGCAAAATTCCGGTGGAACAAGAGGTCTCGTCATAGCCCACGAATTCGGGATCACCTTCGGCAACAACTGTCCAGTCATCCGTTTCCGTTGCGGCAGCATTGCGTGCGCGCTCCTTCTGAGCCTGCATCTCTTTGTCGAATCCGGCTTGATCAAGCGTCATGCCATTCTCTTTGAGGATAAGCTCGGTGAGGTCGAGAGGGAATCCGTAAGTGTCATAAAGCACGAATGCCTCCTTACCCGAAATTTCAGTTTTGCCGGCAGCCTTGGCTGCATTGATTGCATTGTCGAGCAGGCGGATACCGTTTTCAAGTGTGCGAAGGAATGAATCCTCCTCCTCTTTAATCACACGCATTATAAGTTCGCGCTGTGCGGGAAGTTCAGGATAAGCCTCTCCCATCGACTCGATCAGAGTGTCGATGAGTTTATACATGAATGCTTGCTTCTGCTCAAGGAAAGTGTAGGCGTAGCGTACGGCACGACGCAGAATGCGGCGAATCACATATCCGGCCTTGGCATTGGAGGGAAGCTGCGAGTCGGCAATGGAGAATGCTATGGTGCGCACATGGTCGGCTATAACACGCATGGCTATATCCACGCGCTTATCCTCGCCATAGCGCTTGCCTGAAAGCGCAGCAATCTTATTGATGAGCGGTGTGAACACATCCGTGTCATAATTCGAGGTCTTGCCCTGGAGGGCCATACACAGACGCTCGAATCCCATACCGGTGTCGATTACCTTGGCGGGAAGCGGTTCAAGCGACGAATCCGCTTTGCGGTTATACTGCATGAACACCAGATTCCAAATCTCAATAACTTGCGGGTGATCCTTGTTCACGAGCTCTGCTCCGGGCACCGCCTTACGCTCCTCTTCGGAACGGAGGTCAATGTGGATTTCCGAACAGGGACCGCAGGGACCAGTATCGCCCATTTCCCAGAAATTATCATGTTTGTTGCCGTTGATGATATGATCCTTGGGAAGATGTTTTTCCCAAATACCGGCAGCCTCATCGTCGCGGCTCAGGCCTTCATCAGGCGCGCCTTCAAACACGGTGGCATAAAGGATCTCGGGGTTCAGCTTCAACACATCCACAAGATACTCCCATGCCCAGTCAATGGCTTCTTGCTTGAAGTAGTCGCCAAAGCTCCAGTTGCCGAGCATCTCGAACATGGTGTGGTGATATGTGTCCATGCCCACCTCCTCGAGGTCGTTATGCTTGCCGCTCACGCGCAGACACTTCTGCGAGTCGGCCACTCGGGGGTTCTTGATGGGGGCATTGCCCAGGATTATATCCTTGAACTGGTTCATCCCGGCGTTGGTAAACATCAGTGTGGGGTCGTCCTTGATAACCATAGGAGCGGAGGGAACAATCTTGTGTTCCTTGCCGCGGAAAAATTCCTTGAACGACTCACGTATCTCTTTAGCTGTCAGCATATTTATGGTAGATTGATTAAGCAATATGGAAAATATTGTGCAAATTTACTCCAAAATGCTTAAATTTGCAACCCAATTACACATTAATTATATGCCATGGACAGCCTTGAGAAAAAATACTACAAGATATCAGAAGTGGCCGAACTGCTTTCCATCCCGGCCTCCACATTGCGCTTCTGGGAAAGCAAATTCACGGTGATCAAGCCTTACCGCAACGCGCATGGCACGCGTTTCTACACTTCGGCCGACATTGACAAAATAGCACAGATCCATTATCTTGTCAAGGACCGGGGCCTCAAGCTGGAGGCGGCCCAGGAACAGCTCCGAGTAAACCCCAAAGGCATTGACCAACGTCATCAAACCATTAGCCGGCTCAAAGATATGCGCTCGCGTGTTCAGCAAATGCTCGATGCTCTGCATTCGCTCCGCTGAATTCATACATGTAATTGGCCGGTTCGGCTAATTTTATTGTTAAAAACCGCCCTAAAACATTCTATTTCAAAAAATGTCAGTACATTTGCACGTTTATTCCCTCTCCGGGAAGCGTTTGCCGTGCGTTGGCGCGGGCTTTTCAATTGACTAATTATTATCACTTTTAATTTCTTATAAACCATTCATTATTCACTCACTGAGTATGAAAAAAATTTACACTTCTGCATTGGCCATGGCTCTGCTTTGCGGCACAGCTTATGGTCAGCAGCTTCCAAACGCTGACTTCGAAGGCGCTTGGAGCACCTGTCAGCCTTGGACAGGGGGTGAGGGTGCCTATGACATAGGTCAGAACCCGGCAAATTGGTGCATCTCCCATGTAATGGGTATCACCAAAAAGGAAACCGTTATTTTCGTGCCTGTCGCTGCCGGGACCGGAGCAAAAGCCATGGGCGAGAATGTAGCCGGATACAACGGATCGAATTCCGCTGTAAAAATGACCAATGGTGAAACAGGTGCAATGGGCATAAACCGCGTTGTACCTGGTTATCTCACCCTCGGCACAACATGGTCAACTGCACAAGGTACAAAAACAGCGACTCACGATGGTGGCACTTGGGGTGGTGTAGACTTCTCCAATCGTCCTGACGGTTTTGAATTCATGTACAAGCGTGAATATGCATCGGCCGACGCCACTTCCGAAGAAGCCTCATTCATCATGTACCTTTGGAAAGGTTCTGCGTCTCAAGCTTCTGTACCTGTTACAATCACCGCAAGCGCCAGTCCTGTTAAAAAAACAATGGACAATCGCGACCGCAACATCCTTTACAAAGATGAAGCTACCACTACCGGCGGCGCTATAACTTACAGCGATGATTTTGAGCTGATTGCCAAAGCTATAATTACCGAAGCTGGTGCTGTGAGCGATTGGACCAAGAAGACAGTTGAGCTTGAATATCTCTCGACTTCAGCCCCCTCGATGGCCAACCTTATTTTCGCTGCCAACAATTACTTCAGCACCGCTGAAGCAACTAACGGCAACAGCCTTACTGTCGATGACGTACGTCTGCTCTACTACTCTCGCCTCGCTTCTGTGAAGGTGAATGGCGTTGAGCTTGACGGCTTTGACAGCAACACTTTCGAATATAACCTTACCGAAACTGAATATCCCGGCGAAGGCGCTGTTGAAGTTGCCACCCTGGGCAACTCCGGTTCGGCCATCAGCAGCATCAGCTACGATGAGGAAAACTATCGCGTGGTTATCACCGTTACCAACACCAATGTTGGCGGTACCGACGTGGACGGCGAAGCAACTCACACTTACACCATCCAGTTTGCCGCTCCCAAAGCTACAGGTTTGACTTTCGGTCGTAAATACACCGACTCATCTTCTCGTTACCTCAACGAAATCTCCTACATTGTTGGTGAAGAGACCAAAACTGCTTATTACACCGCAAATCCGCTCAATGAGGCTTATTACGTAACCCCCACAAGCTCTTGGCAGGAAGAAGGCGCCTACATCGATTTCAAAGACAAAGTGATTGAAATCCCTGCCGATGCCGAAAACTTCACCATGGTCCTCAAGGGCCTCAGCGGTTCTGCCATCAACTGGTCGCAGACTTGCGTGTATGTTGACTGGAACGCAAACGGTTCTTACATTGATGAAGGCGAAACCAACGGCGTTATCGACCGCGATGTGAAACCTAACAACGGCATTGTTTCTGAGGAAGGCAACCGCGACGTGATCACACTTCCCGAAGGTCTCAACGAGGGCGACACCTTCTCCATGCTCATCTGCCTTAACGAGCCTAAGGGCGTTGACGGTTCAGGTGACTACTGGAGCAAGCAGTGGGAATGGTCAAAACTCATGTTCGCTGATGGCGTTTGCACACTCATCAACGGTGAGGCTTACGAACTCACTGTGAAGATTGTTAAACCGGCTGTCACCATGTCAGTTCTTACCATCGAGCAGCCCGAACATGCAACAATCTCCGTTATGAACGGCGAAACAGCTGTTAATTCCGGCGATGAAGTAGCTGCCGGCACCGAGCTTACCCTCTCAATCAATGTTGAGGATGGTTATGAATTTGCATCCTACACTCTCAACGGTGAGGCTATCGAAGGCAACACATTCACCATGCCCGAAGAAGCTTGCAAAATCTCAGCTCAGGTAAATGAAATCCCCGTTCCCGCATTGACTTTCCGTCGTAAATACAGCGACGAATCCAAGCGTTATTACAACGAAATCTCCTATCTTGTAGGGGATGACACAGAAATTCAAACTGCTTATTATACCGCCGACCCCAGTGCCGAAGATTACTTCGTGGCTCCCATCAAGAACCAGTGGCAGGAAGAAGGCGCCTACGTCGACTTCAAGGACAAAGTTATCGAAATCCCTGAAGGCACCGAAAACTTCACCATGATTCTGAAGGGCCTCAGCGGTTCAGCCATCAACTGGTCACAGAGCTGTGTCTATGTTGACTGGAACGCAAACGGTTCATACATTGACGCCGGCGAAACCAACGGCGTTATCAACCGCGACATCAAACCCAACCAGGCCGGTGGCGGCATGGTAATGACCGAAACCGGTGACCGCGACATCATCGCACTCCCTGCAGAGGCCAAGGAAGGTGACACCTACTCCATGCTCATCTGCCTTACCGAACCCAAGGGTGTGGATGGTACCGGTGACCTCTGGGGCAAGCAGTGGGAATGGTCAACAGAGATCTTCAACAATAATGTATGCTCGCTCATCAACGGTCAAGCATACGAGCTCACTGTGAAGATTGTTAAACCCGCAGCTGTGAAATCTGCCCTCACCATCACTCAGCCCGAAAACGCTGTGATCACCGTGATGAACGGCGACGATGAAGTAGCTTCAGGCGACCTCATCGCAGCAGGCACCGAGCTTACGCTCTCTGCTAAGGTTGAAGCAGGTTACGCTCTCTCTCAGTTCACTCTCAATGGCCAGCCCATCGAAGGCAACACCTTCACAATGCCTGAAGAAGCTGCCACCATCTCTGCCGACGTTGCCGCTGTTGACTAC
>CAJUSN010000028.1:1029-19415 GCA_910589095.1 uncultured Muribaculaceae bacterium | reverse complement strand
GGTCACGGGAGAGTCGAGAAACGCCCTCACGTCCATGCCGGCAGACTGGGGGGTAGCATACTGAGGGAGCGGATGATGAGAGGAATTGACAATCTTAACTTTTACTGCCATAATTAAATTTTCACTTTAGAAACTGACACCAAGTCGCAAGCAGGCCATGCTTAGACCGTCCACATCGCAACGGCGATCGCCGAGGTCAAAGGGCTTAAGTCCGTTGTAGATATAGCTCAGGGTGATATATGAAGAGAAGCTGCGCCCACGGGCCAGATTAATGCCAACCCCGGGAGAAAGGAAGAGGCTTGTCTGTGAATTTCCGTAGGTGATATCATTTATGGCTATGCCACCACGCAAGTCCATGAAAAGCAATCGGGGACGAGAAGAGAAGTCGGTACGAAACATGGCATAGACGGGGAATGAACGCACCGAGTTGCTGACCATCATGTTGACAGACGCACCTATGCCCACGGCATTAATCCATGAGTTCTTATAACCGAAATAGGCGTCGAGGTTGATCGAGGATAAGTTATTTGAAGTAAGGTCAATGGAGCCACCTACCTCCGCACCCCACACGAAATGGTTCCAACCTGTTATATCTTCTTTAGCATCACCGGCAGCGTGGGCTGAGGCGGAGCTAACCATAATTGCCGCTAAAAGAATTAATGAATGAAAAATGCGCATAAAACAATTAGAAAAGTTGTGATGAATCTTGGCCGACAGCCAGGCGCCGAAGCAGCCCAACTGTTCAACTTGCAAATATACAAATTAATTGCGACCCCGCCCTCCCCTTTTTCACAAATCTTACCGAGCTTGCTGAAAAGACAAGCTGCGGCGTGCCGGAATGGCACGCCGCAGTGTGTGTTTAGAAACATTCGCCAAGGTTATTCGGCAATGCGAGCCTCACGTCCGGAAATGCAACGCCAAACAGCTGCACTGAGAAGCGCACCGAGAAGAGGAGCGACAATGAAGAGCCATATCTGTGAGATAGGAATCAGATTACCCTCAATGGCAGCAAATACGGCCGGACCGATGGAACGGGCAGGATTGACCGACGTTCCGGTGATAGGGATACATGCAATGTGAACCAAAACGAGAGCAAGACCTATGGCCAAACCTGCGAACTGGCCGGCACCTTTCTTGGAATCAGTTGCGCCGAGAGCCACAAGCACAAATATGAAGGTGAACACAAGTTCGGCAGTGAATGCCGGAATCACATTTCCTATCATGTAGGAATTAGCGCCTGTCGTTGTGGTGTTGTTGAACACGGCCTCTATACCTGCCTGATTGCCGGTATGGACAAGGAAATAGAGCACGGCTGAAGCGATAAGGCCACCTATGATCTGGAAGGTCATATAGCCTGCCGCCTCAGTTCCTTTCATACGCCCGCTGGCCCATACGCCCAGCGTTATGGCAGGATTGATGTGACAGCCCGAAATATTGCCAATGGTATAGGCCATGGCAACCACGGAAAGACCGAACGCGAATGCCACGCCCAGAGTGGAGACACCATACCCGGTGGTCCCCAACCCTATGCCGGCAAAAATGGCACTACCGCAACCCATAAGGACGAAGACGAATGTGCCGATCATTTCTGCTAAATACTTTTTCATAACGATAGAGTTGAATTTGACTTATAATTCAAACGCTCCGAAATGAAAATATGTTTAGGCTTGATTACAGGACTTCAGCTAACCAGCGGACGCGTAACGCGCCAAGCCCGCAGAATCCATGTGACACATGCCGCCAGAGCGAAAACTATCAGAGCCATGAGAATGATGCGAAGCATGGGAGGCAAGCCAGTGGATTGAAACCAATCGTAGGCCATCATCACAAATATGAAATGACAAAGATAGATACCGAATGTCAAACCAGCCAGAGTACGCAGCCACCCGTGTGAACCGAGCCGGCTTCTCTGCAGAGCGACAAAGAGGGGAATGGTCATCATCATTACATTTATTCCGCAGAAATACCAAACGATCTCAAGATAGGCATAATTGCCGGGGTAGCGTTCCTGCAACCACATATATCCACCGGCCGTTGCACAGTAACCGGCAACAAACATAATGGCTAAAAGAACGGAGTTCCAAGCAGGTGGATAGGTTTTCAAATAGTAAGCCATAACAAGATATCCCACAAAACCCGAAACATAATAGAATGTTGAGAAGGCGTTCCAGTCACATGCACCAAGAATACCCATGTGGCCGTAATTGCCCGCATAGCCCAAGGCGGGAGCGAAGAGCTGGATGTAAGGCAGCAGAAGCGTCACACCCCATACTTTCAGAAACGTCTCGATCTCGCACTTGCGGGCATCCCGCAGCCATGCACTCAAAACAGGCATTATGAGATAAAGGCCCAAAAGCATGTACAGATACCAAAGCGGAGTGGTGTCGAAATTGAAATTGAGCACCCATGTCCAGAGTCGGTTAGTAAGTCCCTCCGGAGTATAAGCAGTCAAGTCAACGGATGGATTAACGGAATGTGAGCCAAATCCGGTAAAATACAGATAGGCGAGCGGGGGCAGTGCCAGCGACCAGAAAACAAGCGGGGGAATGATCCTTCCCAGCCGGCGACGATAGAAACCGCCAAGTCTCATCTCAGCAGGAATTGGCAACAACAGCACGCCTGTCATCATAACAAACAAAGGCACACTTGCGCGCATGAGACTACCGGTGAACACTCCGGTGACAAAAGCTTGCCTGTCGGCATTGAACTCAGCCACAAAACCGTCGCAGCAATGGCTGGCAACAACCATAAAGCATGCAAGAACTCTCAGCGCGTCCACCCAGCCAAGGTGATTATTCCGGTCAATGATTCTGTTTTTCATGAAAGGTAAATATTGAAGTGATAAAAAAGCACCACACCGTCAGGAAAAGTCGCCTCATAAGGTGATCTTTCACTGACGGTGTCTATGCGTGTTTGAAGCCGTAGAGGGTGGAGAGGGAAGCGTGCCTTATCAGGCAAGTAATGAGTTTTCTATTGCAGTAACATCAGTCTGCAACTGCTTTTCAATAGGAAGTCGCTGCTCTATGTTGTTGCATGCATATATGACGGTGGCATGTGTACGGGCCAGTCGTGTGCCGATGGTTTTCAACGGCATTTTCGCATGCTTCTTGGCCATGTACATCACCATCTGTCGTGCATCGGAAATTTCGCGTTTGCGTGACTTGGTGAAGATGAGATCGGGATCGATGTCGTAATATCCGGCTACCTTTTGGGTGATCATCTCGAAATTAACAGTGCGCTTCTGAGCTTTCACAGAGTGAGCGAGAACTTTACGCGCAAGGTCGAGAGTGATCTCGCGGCCGAGAGCCGATGCGTGCGCCAACAGGGAGAGCACCATACCTTCGAGTTCACGTATAGAGCCGGTAACATTTTTGGCAATGAATTCCATGACATCGTCAGTCAGTTCCACACCGTCGTGCTCGGCTTTCTGACGGAGCACATCAAGGCGAAGCGTGTAATCAGGCTGCTCCAGCTCTGCAACAACACCCATGTTGAAACGACTTATAAGACGCTTTTCCATGCCTTCCATGCTGCTGGGAGCGCAGTCGCTTGCAAGTATGAGCTGTTTCTGATTAAGAATCAGATGGTTGAAGATATGGAAGAAAGTGTTTTGAGTGCTTTGCTTGCCGATGAGATCTTGGATATCATCGATAATCAAGGTGTCGATGCTCTGGTAAAAGTTGATGAAATCATTTATTTTACCACGATGCACGGCAGTGGTGTATTGGCTTTCAAACAAACGTGCTGTAATATATAGCACACGGTTGGCCGGACACACCTCTTTAATACGGATGCCTATGGCCTGGATAAGGTGAGTTTTACACACACCTGGCACGCCGAACACGAAGAGAGGGTTGAATGTCTTCATTTTGGGATCGTTGGCCACAGCCTCACCTATAGTGCGAGCCACACGATTGCTTATACTGTCGCAGTAATTCTCGAAAGTATAAGTGGGGTTGAGTTGCGAATCAATCTCACCAACATCGTCATGATTGAAAGGATTTGAAGAGGCACCGGGGCGCGGGGCTGCAGCGGTGCTTGGCTTAGAACTGGTGATGGACACCTTGGTTGAAGGTTCCTTACCAACCTGATAATAGTTATAGACCAACTTTATGGCCGGACCATACACTTTTTGCAGTGTGCGCGACAGCAATCCCACGTAGCGCTCCTCCAGCTGCTCATAAAAGAAAGGCGAAGGAACAAGAAGGGTAAGTTTATTGTCGGCATAGCTTATGGGAGATATCGGCTTAAACCATGCGTCGAACTGCTCGGCGGGTAGGTTGTCGGCAAATATCGTCAGACATCTGTCCCATAATTGTTGGTTGTGGTCCTGCATCGTTGACGGGTGTTGTAATAGGTGAGTTTGACTATGAATTTGGGGTTAATTCGCAACACAAAATTCCGATTTTTTTTTTACAAAAACAAACAGCTTTTTCTTTGGATTTTATAATATTTTTACACAGTACTGATTTTGAGCAATTTATAAAATGTTGAAAACTCACGCTTTTTTACACTTTAACCAACCAGCATTTTCCTCTGTATTCCAACTAATTATACTTAAAGCCAAATTTAAAGTTAAAGTAAAACTTTAAGATTGCAGTCTCCTAAAAACTATTATTCCATAAGGAAGAGAGGGAAAGTGAGGAGATCTGAGAAACGACAATCTTATTTATAATAATTCTAAATAACGTCTACGGTGGAAAATCGGAATATTGATGAATAAAAATCCGCCGGACAAATGGATGGATTGCCCGGCGGAGGATATAGATATTTAAGTAAGATTCATCAGAACAGTTTGAGGGAGATGTAGCGCTTAGGGTTCTTCTTTACATCGATGAGAAGGGAGTCAAGACTTGCGGAAGCGTTGCTCAGATTCTGATAAAGCTGACGGTCATTTAGCAACAATCCCATAGAAGAATTAGGATTGTTGAGATTGGCCAGCACTTCGTTGAGCGAACGTGAAGCTTCAAGCACATTATTCATAGTGGCATCAAGGGGCATTCCTTTGAGAGTGTTGGACACCGAAGTAAGATCATTGGAAATGACATTCAGATTGGATGACATAGACTTCACATTGCCCATGGTGACACCCGCATCGGAAACAATGCCTGGCATGGAACGCATCAATCCGTTCAATTGACCGCTGGCGCTTTCCAGATTAACCAGTGTGGCATTGAGATGATCAAGAGAGGTCCCGATGGCCGGATTGGAAGCTACTTCCGTAAGAGCCACGAGCAGAGAATCAATCTTAGGAATCATGGCGGTGATGCCCGGAAGAAGGTCTTGCGACACATTGTCCATGAGGCCCGAAGAGGTTTGGCCAATCAGCTCGGAGCCCACTTCAAGCATTTGCGGGTCACGTCCCATAACCAACTCAATGGAAGCAGTGCCGAGCATATCGGTCACCAACATCGCTTTGGTACCGCGAGTAAGATGCAGCTCCTTGTCAAGACTGAGCTCCACTTTAATATGTCCGGGATTATCGTAAGCATATTGAATATCACGTACCAGACCAACCTTGTAGCCGTTGATGGTCACCGGTGCAGAGAGATTAAGCCCCGCCACGTTGGTGTAGGAGGCATAATAGTAATTGGCAGCTTTGAAAAGATTCACCCCCTTGAGGAAGTTGATACCGAAAACTAAAACAAGCAAGGCAATGATGACACATAGCCCGATGACGAAGGTTTTTGGAAGACGTTTCATTTATAAATTGGTCTTAGGTTTTATTACTTTTTTATGATTGGACAAAATCAAGGCAACCGCTTGCCACCCACGGTTTTTATGACAAAAGCATCGGGAAACAGCTCCCTCACGCTTTTAAGGTCAGACGCAGCCGCACGAGCCGACGGGTAATCGCCAAAGGTGTACTTGTAAGCTCCACCATCACTGTAACTCTCCACCGGGGAGAGGCCCTTGAAATCCGAGCATCCGCTGCGCAAACGTTTCGGCGACACAAGAAATTGTATTTTATAGCTTACAGTGGAAGATTCTTTATCAGGAGTCGTGGCTTTTTGCTCCATTTGCGCCTCGTGCGAAGATTTAGCGCGAGTGGACGACTGCCTGCTTTGTCCGGACCGTGTGGAAGCTCCACCGTTCAAACTTTTACGATACTCGGTTACACCATTGTAAATTGCTTTGGCAAGTTTCTGCTGACCAGCCTTAGAGGCCATGAACTTCTCTTCGGCAGGATTACAGATAAAGTCAAGTTCCACAAGCATGGAAGGCATGGCTGTTTTGAGAAGCACCCAAAAATTGGCCTGCTTCACCCCATTGTTCTTTCGGCCGGCCGTGCTTGCAAGTTGATCAACTACGGACTTGGCTGCATCGAGGCTCTGACGCATGTATTTGTTTTGACTCATCTCGAAAATGATGTAGCTTTCCGCACTTCCCGGGTCAAAGCCCTGATAGGTAGTGGTGTAGTCTTTTTCAAGTTTCATCACCGAGTTTTCACGCATGGCAACCGCAAGATTGTCGGCCGTGCGGTCAAGCCCCAACACATACACAGCGGCCCCATGGACCGAGGTGCGATTTTTTGCATTTGTATCAACAGAATTTGTGTGAATGGACACAAACAGATCGCCGGAGGCTTTGTTAGCAATATCGGCTCGTCCCTGAAGTGTTACGAACTTATCATCAGGGCGCGTATAGACCACTTTGACATCCTTATCCTGCTCAAGCATACTTCCGAGCAAGGAAGCAACGGCCAAATTTATCGTCTTTTCGTTAGTGACAGCACCGGGCGCTCCAATGTCGTGACCGCCATGTCCGGCATCGACAACAACTACAAACTTGCCGTCGGCAGTGCGAGCCATTACAGCCGGCAGCCACATGGCCGCGAGCATCAACAGGCAAAATATTCCGGTAGTACGCTTGAACATAATCAGGCTACAAATTTACAAAAATGTGGTGAATAATTCCGAAATCTCCCAAAAAACTACGCTTTGTGCCTTACTTCTCGGCCATTTTGACCAATTTGCCCGGGAGAATGGCAATGAAAAACCATGCAGATGAAACAACAAAAACAACGGGGTGGTTCGGATTTGAGGCAGAAGGATGCAATTGTTGGCGATTTGAATCGTTAATCCATAGGTAGCAGGTACCTAAACGCTACTTTTTTTCAATTCGGCAATGAAAACATTCAGAATAATCCTATTATTATTGGCCATAGCCTCATTGAGTGCATGCAGGCAGCAGCCTGCGATAAGTATCGACCGACTTGAAGTTGCCGCAACAAGCACCGATGCCATGTCGGACAGCACGCTTTCTTGCTACAATGATGCGCTGTCCGTTTTGGGGTCTATTTACAAAGTATCTTCAGCCGACTCGGCCATGATCGTATATGCAGCTTCCCCGGCACAACGGGTGTTCAGCCCCGACATAATGGCACATTTCCCCTCGCTTGACCAGACTGAAAGCGACATTGCCTCCATGATGAGTGAACTTTCCCGTGCACTCCCCACAGCCACGTTGCCCTCCCACTTCGTTTCCTTCGCCACGCCCTACAATCAATCCATCATAGTAGCCGATACTACACTCCTTATAGCCCTCAACCATTACCTCGGGCCCGACTACGAAGGGTATCGCTCATTCGAGTCCTATCAGCGTGCTCAAAAAACGCCCGAACGGATTCCGGCCGATGTTGCAGAAGCTATCTTAGCCTCGCTCCACCCCTATGCGCCGGATGCTCAGAGTGGCACCACTCTGTCGCGTATGGTTTATGAAGGTGCTTTGGTGGCGGGGGTGAGAATGGCACTGCCGGATGCTGAAGAAGCATTTGTTTTGGGATACAGCCCCGAAGAATACAAATGGGCTGTGGATAACGAAGCTCGCGCATGGCAAACCATCGTAGAGGGTGACTTACTATTTTCTTCCGATCCCGCAATTGCCGACCGTCTGCTACTCCCCTCCCCTTCAACATCGTTGGTCAATGCCAATGCCCCGGGCCGACTTGGACGCTTCATCGGTTACCGAATTATAAAATCCTACATGGAAAACAACACCGAAGATGACCTCGGTCATCTGCTGGATCCTACTTTCTATAATTCTCCCGACGTGCTCAAAAAAGCACGCTATGCACCCTGAAAGCAGCAGGAAAACGCACTTCTTTAACTTAATTTAACTAACGTCACTCTTTCCGCTCCCAGTGCCGTTTACGCTATCGTGGTTCCACCAATTTTGGAACCGTGAGATATAGCATTTTTGTCGGTGAGCCTATCTTTTTGTAACTTTGCACTGTTTTTATCATGTCACAGTGTCAAAGAGTTGGCACTTTCGCCGAAAATCGGCAGGGCAAATTCAGCACGCACGTTTCAGTGGTCCGCCACTGATTCCCCATAACTTTGAGCACTGGAATTTTCGTTTGAACGTGCGCTTTGGATCAGCCTTATTTGTTAACATTATAAGAATGAAATGAAGAAAACAATGATGATCATTGCGCTCTTCGTCGTTCTGATTTTCACCGTTTCGTCACGTCCTGACCGCGATATCCGCGCATCACGCGGGTATGAGGCTCCCGAGTTGAGTCTCTTCAGTCTGGCCGACAGCTCTGTGATTGAGCTCAGCGACCTCAAAGGCAGCTACGTGTTGGTGAACTTCTGGGCAGCTTCCGATGCCGAATCGCGCATCGCGGCCCATGGCTATGACCAATTGACAGCCGTGGAATCGCCGGTCGCGGGAACAGAACGACTACGTCTCTTGCAGGTCAATCTCGACCGCAGTGTGCGCCTTTTTCGTGAGATAGTGCGCAGAGACCAGTTGAGTGAAGCGCAACAATTTTATGTTTCCCCCGCCAATGGCGTAGATGTGAAACACAAGTTCAACCTGGATTCAGGCATGCAATCCTATCTTATCGATCCTTCAGGAAAGGTAATTGCAGTGAATCCCACTCCCGAGGCAGTAGAAAGCCTGATGTCGACCTGACATATCCACCTCGGGTGAGACGTTATCAAGCCGGTCAGCACCAACCGTATGCCGATCGGCATTTTTATTTTTGATAGATAATACAACAATAAACACCCGGATGCCGCGGCACAACATTTTTACCAACCGCTACGTTAAACCTTTATAATATCCGAGAGTCTATTTTAAACAACACATTTTATCATCTCCTCCCCCTTGAGCTCACCGCATATTAACCCTACTAACAATATTGAATAAATGAAACCACGTCAATTCCTTACCGCCCTTGCAGTTGTGGCAATGGCAGGTTTGCTCTCAACCGGTTGTACGAGCAACAAAAAATACACGGCTCTCCAAGGCCAATATGCCGAACTGGCCTCCAAATATCACGAATCGCAGGTGTCTCTGGCTGAGTGCAATGCCAAGTATGAAAGCCTCGATGACATGCTTCAGGAGGCACGCCGCACCAACAAGGACCTCAACCGCAAGTACTCCGACCTGCAGAGCTCGCTCAACCAGAGCCTCGAACAGAACTCTCAAGGCAATGTGAACATATCCAAACTGGTGGACCAAATCAACGAATCCAACGCCTACATCAAGCAGCTCGTGGACGCCAAGTCAAAGTCAGACTCCTTGTTGATGGCTCTTACCAACAAACTCACCCGCTCACTTGATAAAGATGAGCTGCGCGATGTTGATGTTAAAGTGCTCAAAGGCGTGGTTTATATCTCACTCGCCGACAATATGCTCTTCAAATCCGGCAGCTATGAAATTAGCGACCGCGCAATGGAGACACTCTCTAAGATAGCTAAAATCATTAAAGACTACAAGAGTTACGATGTGCTCGTAGAGGGCAACACCGACAATGTGCCCATCACCCGTACAAACATCCGAAACAACTGGGACCTCTCGGCCCTGCGCGCATCATCGGTTGTACAAGTGCTCCAGAACGATTTCGGAATCGATCCCTCACGACTTTCGGCAGCAGGCCGTGGCGAGTTCCACCCCATTACTGACAACGATTCTGAAGTGGGCCGCCAGCGCAACCGCCGCACTGAAATCATCATCACTCCTCAGCTCGACCAGTTCATGGACCTCATTGACCAGGCACCGGAAGCCGAACCTCAATCCTGAATCCAGACATAACTCATAATATAATCGGAGCGCACGATAGTAAGAAAATCGTGCGCTCCGTATAATTTATGATGTGAGGCTTTGGACAGAATTATTTTGGGAAATGTATGGCGGCATCGGGAGATGACTCAGGACCGGTCCGCTGAATAACGTCCTCAACAAATGCTGCCGGTGAGGCGGGACGGGTTGTGAAACCGAAGTTGGAGTGATCCCGGTCAACCATGGAGCCTATGACCCAAAGGCCTTCCGAGCCGTCGCCTAAAAGAGCTCCGGCAACCGACTTCTCAAGCATATAACAGCGATACTTCTCTCCCTCAGGTATAAACGCCACGTACAAGGCGATCGGAGGCTCGGAAGGCTCGGGAAACACCCAAACCACCGCTCGCTCCGTTCCCTCACCTACGCTCTCGGCTTTTATTTCATTCATGCCATAAGGAGAGGTGTCGCCATTTTCAAGGATCAACCCTATCAGGATATTAGGATTCATAAGCACTTGATCCGCTACCTCATCCCTAACCGGCAGCCTTGACACCAGCGCTTGCGTTAAGAAATACTGGAACTGATACGGCGTGATGCTTATAGAACTGTCAGGCTGTTCTGCTACAGGTTCGGCTGCCGTGGCCAACATTGGCATGGCGGGAAAAATCCCCAAAATGATTGCAAACAAAAATTTTTTCATAAACGGTATATTTTAAAGTGTACACAAAACGAAACTGAACCAGCGTGGCTCACTCCACTCCCTCGGATGCTTTAGCTGCTATGGGAGCACTCATAGGAGAGCGGTAGCTGCGTGCATAATAGTCATGGAGTTGACGGGTGAGACGCTTCATGACCTTCGCATAGCGCGGATCGCGTGCAAGGTTGTGGGTTTCAAGCGGATCGGTCTGATAGTCGTAAAGCTCATAATCAAGCACGCATGACGCATCAAATGGCTGATAGGTTTTGAATCCTTTTGTCCATTCCACAAGCCTGTAACGCGAGTCGCGGAGCGCATACCCCATTATATCCTCCTCAAACTCGCGAGCCTTTCCCCGTAAATCAGTATCGGAATAGATGGTGTAATTTTCCGTTGTTGACCTGCTGAACTGGCTTATGGCATAGTCCTTCACACGAGCCTTCGGATTTTTCAATACCGGAAGAAGACTCTTTCCGTCAAGTTGCTGGGGAGCGGGGGTGTCAGTAAGGTCACAGAGCGTTGGAAAGATATCAAGGAATTCCACCACTGAGGATGTGTGTTTCCCCTTCGCCATGCCAGGTGCCACAACCATAAGCGGAACACGGGTCGACTGCTCGAAGTCGGTTATCTTGTTCCACAATCCATGGTCGCCAAGATGGTATCCATGATCACCGAAAAGAATTATAATGGTGTTATCAGCCAAACCGTTTTCATCAAGAGCCTTGATGAGTTGTCCCACCTGAGCATCGACATAGGAGATGCAGGCATAGTAGGCGTGGAGAAGTCGCTTCTGTGTTTCGGTGTCGAGATGCTGCGAGTCAATATAACTTTCAAAAGGAGGAATGTCCGAGTAACCTTTCACTTCAAGAGAATTATGATAGGCATACTCCACCGGATCGGACGACATTTCCTGGAACTCCGCCACCGGCATTGACTCGCGGTCATACATGTCCCAATATTTCTTGGGCGCACAAAACGGCAAATGCGGTTTCTTGTAACCCACACCGAGGAAAAACGGCTTTCCACCATCCTTCAGCTCCTTCATAGTGCGGATTGCTTCTTCGGTTATCACCCCATCGACGTAGCCATTGTCGGGCACATCAGCACATTCGGTGGCAACTCTTCCGGAAGCGAGCGCATAGGTGGCGCCCGGGGTTTTCACATAAGGCTTGCTCCACGACAGGGGATCGTTTCGCAGTGACTTATCAGTGAGAGGATGGTAGATTTTGCCCACACCAACGGTTTCGTAACCATTGTTTTTGAGAGCCTGAGGCAAAGTAACAATATCGGGATTGTTGTTTCTAAACGATCCCATGAGCCACCACACACCGGTGTGGTCAGGATTCAGCCCTGTGAGGAGACTGGAGCGTGTAGGGCCGCTGAGTGCTACCTGACAATAAGCGTTGTCAAATGTCACGCCTCGACTCGCAAGCTCATCCATAGCCGGAGTAACGGCAAGTTTGTCGCCATAAGGCGAAATCCATGGCTTCATGTCGTCAATGGCTATGAATAGAACGTTCGGGCGGTTATCTGCGCCGGCATTGCAAGTAGCTGCTGAAATAAGCGGTGACGCAGCCACCAGATTCAAACCCAATGCAATCGAACGGTTCATTTTTTTGCCTCGTATCATGATTTTTATCAAAGTTTTTATTAGTTTTGCACGAAGTTAGTGATTTTTCAATGAAAACCACAACTTTCAAAACGAAAAAAGCCACTTTTGCAATGAAAACTTTCCGTCACATATTTCTTGGATGCAGCCTATGCCTTGGTTTCACAGGCATGGCCCAGCGAATAGACACGTCTACTCTTGAAACCTTCTCGCCATCCACAGTGAGGGAAACCTATGAAATTTGCCGATATGTGTCGCTGACGCCTGAGCAGCAGGTGGAACTGGCCAAGTCCATTGAAAAAGAAAACACCGAGTTCATGACCATGGTCAGCGACAATGAAGGCTTTCTTGCTGCCAAAGATGAGAAAAAACTGGTCCGCAAGCGAGAACAGGCATTGACTAAAATACTCACATCTGAACAATTGGCCCAATACTATCGCGGAATCTACAATGCCGAGGCTCTTGCCGAAGGTAATGCCGTGGCCAACAAGCTCCGGACCAAATATGGATTGACAGATCAGAACTGGAAATTCATCCGCAATGCTTTCTACAAAATAGGTCTTGAATCGCGCGTGCTTAAAAAAACGGTTCCGCAGAAAAAAGCGGAGAGTGAAATAGCACTTCTTCGCTCGCAGCAACTGGATGAAATCGAAGCCCGAGGGGGTATCCGGGTTGACCCTGTGGCAATGACTGTAACCGTGGTCCGCGAATTCAACCCAACCGCACTTCGTAAGGAATAACCTATGGAACAGACCTCCG
This sequence comes from uncultured Muribaculaceae bacterium, assembly GCA_910589095.1. GTDB lineage: Bacteria > Bacteroidota > Bacteroidia > Bacteroidales > Muribaculaceae > Paramuribaculum. The sequence continues at coordinate 6,339 of CAJUSN010000028.1, read as the reverse complement.
CGCCATTCGCCAGGCCTCTTTACCTTATGGCCAAACCGATAAGCAGCCGTTGCAACCTCAACTGCACCTATTGTTATTACCTGGAGAAATCCAATCTTTACAAAGAAGACAATCCCCGCAGAGTGTTCACGATGACCGATGAGATGCTTGAGCATTATATAAAGGTTTATCTTGAATCGCAAGCCCTTCCACAAGCCATGTTCACGTGGCACGGCGGTGAACCCCTGATGCGTCCGGTGAGTTTCTACAAACGTGCCATAGAGCTGCAACAGAAGCATGGACGGGGAATGATAATAGACAACTGCATCCAAACCAATGGCACTCTCATCACGGAAGAATGGTGCAGGTTTTTCAAGGAAAACAATTGGCTTGTGGGGGTGTCGATCGATGGTCCGCAGGATTTTCATGATGAGTATCGGCGTACACGTCAAGGCGGTCCCACATTTGCAAAAGTGATGAAAGGAATTGACCTTCTCAACAAACATGGAGTTGAGTGGAACGCAATGGCTGTGGTCAATGACTTCAATGCCGATTATCCACTTGAGTTCTATCACTTTTTCAAAGAGATAGGGTGCCGTTACATACAATTCACCCCGATTGTTGAACGTATTGTTCCGCATGCCGACGGGCGTCACCTCGCCTCCCTCAAGGACCGGGTAGAAGCGCCGGTTGCTGACTTCTCTGTCTCGCCCGAACAATGGGGTAACTTCCTCTGCACCATATTCGATGAATGGGTGCGTAACGACGTCGGGCAATATTTCATCCAGATATTCGACGCCACTCTTGCCAACTGGGTTGGTGCCGAACCGGGCGTATGTTCCATGGCTCGCACCTGTGGCCACGCTGCGGTGATGGAATATAACGGGGATGTGTATTCATGTGATCATTTTGTATTTCCCGAATATAAGCTCGGCAACATCCGCACCCACACACTGGTGGAGATGATAACCAGTGCCGAACAGACCCGTTTCGGACTTGCCAAGCGTGATTCGCTCCCCCGCCAATGCCGCGAATGCCGGCACACTTTCATCTGCAACGGAGAGTGTCCGAAAAACCGCTTCGCCACATCTATTCATGGAGAGCCAGGGCTTAACTATCTTTGCGCAGGCTACAATCGATTCTTCAGCCATGTGGCGCCATATATGGAATTCATGAAGGCTGAGCTTGAAGCAAAAAGAGCGCCGGCCAACGTTATGAACGTGGCCGACGAACTTGCACGAAATGCAAAGTAAAGTTATGAAGTAATTTCAACTTTTTGCGAAAATCAAAAAAGAGCTTCAAAAAGTTTATATCATCCTTTCTATACGTGGAAATATTGCTCCACGAGGCGTTCCATCAGTTGTGTGTCCTGCTTTGCACGCTCATGCAACGATGAATCGTCGAAACTGCGCAGCCGCTCTATTACGGCATTGATATATCGAGGTTCAAACACGCTGTGACTTTCGAAAATATCACGTTGCTTTTCCAACGCATCAGCACTCTCCACACATGAAGCCGGAAGATGGTCCAAGGCATTCAGACGGGACGCGTTTTCAGCTTTGTGAATATCCACATCCACATAGGTGCGCTCAGCCACTTCCAACGGATGTTCCATCTCCCAGCCGTGACGGCAAGCCACTGCCAGAGCAGCGAGAAGATAATAAACATCGGCTGAGCCGTCGGCTGAACGTATCTCCACAGTCTGCCGTCCGTGACGACTGTCAGGGGTTGCTGCACTGCCCGGATTAACCACAGCACACATATCGGTACCTGCTGTCCAGCCTAAAGGAACGCGCACCAACACCGAGCGGTTGCGGTCGCCCCAGCAAACGCTCGTAGGAGCTTCCTGGTGAGGTACAAGACGGAAATATGAGGTGGGATTTGTATTGCCGAAAGCCGTTATGGCACGTGCCGAATCCATCATTCCGGCAATTGCTGTGCGGGCGTCGTTGCTAAGATTACCTGCGGGATCAAGCATCACATTGTTACCTTGATTGTCAATGAAGCGCATGTGTACGTGCAAACCGGAACCGGCCTTCCCGGTGGTGATTTTAGGTGCAAAAGTAACATCAAGACCTTCGCGATAGGCAAGGTTGCGGATCACCCACTTTGCAAGAGCCAATTGATCGGCTGCCGAAGTTGCCGGTACCGGAAGGAATTCAATTTCGTTTTGTTCGTACACAACTCCGTCGAGCGTAAAATTACCCACCTCGGAATGACCATACTTTACCCGTCCGCCCGTAGCAGCAATATAGGCCATGCACTTTGAACGGAAATCTCCGGTTTTGGCAAAGGGGGCGCTCTCATGATATCCACGTTGGTCCGATGCCGGATACATGCCGTCGGAAGGACGAATCACGTAATATTCCAGTTCACCCATGGCCTCGAAACGCAGTCCGGTCACTTCCGTAAAAGACCGACAAGCCTTCTCAAGAGTATAATCAGGAGAATTGGCAAGTCTGTTTCCATCCTTGTCAAAGAAAGAGCAAAGCATGGTTATGGTAGGTTGCTCGGCAAATGGGTCACGGAAAGCTGTGGCAAAACGGGGAATGACATACAAGTCGCTATTGCCGGCCTCGATGTGGGAGAAAAGACTTGAACCGTCCACACGTTCACCTTGACTGAGAATGGAATCAAGGTATGCCAAGTCGTTTATAACGAAATTAAGCGTTTTCAAACGACCGTCGCCGGCGGGATACATGAAATTAACCATCTGTATGTTCTCTTCGAGCACATACTTGATTATGTCATCTTTTGTAAATTGCGCGGCCTGCTTCTGAAGTGTGGCCACCACGTGATTTTTGTTAAGAAGAATTGTATTGTCCATGGATAGAAATTCGGAATTAAGTATAAAAGATTCTAAATTACAACAGCAGGCACACCGCGAGGTTTAGTCACCGTTGAAATTAAGGCTGTCCACAATATCCAACGCACGTTCGAGATCAGCCCGACGAACCATAAGCCTCAGCCCTGCTATAGCTGCATTACCGGGATAAAGGCTTGAAAAGATCTCGCCGTCTATCACACATTGGATGCCATTCTGTTCCAACGCCTGCATGGCAATGCGAGCTTCGGCATCATAGCTGAACTCTCGGCAAAGGACTATTTCATTTTCAGAATAATCGTACTTAAGCATCGTTATGGATTAACATTTCTTAGACGAATGCCCCATTGAAATAAAAAGGGACTACTCGCATAGTCCCTTTTTATGAGTTTCCAATAGGTACAATTTCTAAGGTAAAAAAAGATTGTGTTAGGTTTTACACCACAAAGGTATCTCCTTTTACCCTTTCATGTCAAATATTTTTTTATGTTATGCAGCATTGTTTTAAATCACCACAGGTTTGTAACATATATGAAATAAATCTTTAACACCTGCGAATCAAGCCATTAAACAAAACCTTGAGGTAAGACATTTATTTGTTAACTTTTGTTAAACAGACAAATCCATGGCTGATTTCATCGTTTTTAGCTCAAATTTCATGCCGTCCCAGCAGCCATAAGTCATTTTATCAAAAGCCTCGCCAAGCACTATCAAACGAGTTTCCGGTGCAAGTTCCATCTCCACAAGTTGGTGACGGTGTCCGAACACGAAATAATCGACATGGCCATTATGCTGCAAATAATCATGAGAAAATTTCACCAAGGGATCATTGGAAGGGAGCGTGCGATCTGAGGAGGGAGCGCGTCCGTGCAAACGTGAATGGCGCGACCATGCCAAAGCGAACCCTACTGTCCACCGCGGATGAATGGCTCCGTAAAGCCATTGCGCAAACTTATTACGGAACAGCTTTCTCATCATGCGATAGCTACGCCGCGGCTCCCCTACTCCGTCGCCATGCTCCATGACGAATCGCCTGCCGTCTATCACCGTGTCAACTATACCATCGGCCACAGTCAGACCAATCTCAGAGCTGAGATAATCAAAAAGCCATATATCATGATTACCCTTGAGCCACACTATTTCCGTACCGGAATCGGCAAGCTCGGCAAGCGCCCCCAGGAAACGGAGGTGTCCTCGTGGTGCAACAGTGCGGTACTCGTACCAATAGTCCATCACATCACCAAGCATATACAGACGACGGGCTGTGGGAGCAATTTCGCGCAACCACGCGGCAAGCTGCCGCTCATGGGCACGCGAATCGGCTATATAGCCGGCGCCTATGTGCATGTCGGATATGAAATAGGTACAGTTGCGCATGCTGTTATAATTGCGTGCCGAGGTAAAATTTTGTGCGCTTAAAGGAATCCAAGTTCAAGCTTTGCCTCCTCACTCATCATGTCCTGGTTCCATTCCGGCTCGAACACAATATTTATGTCCACCGATTTAACCCCCTCGATGCTTTCCAGTTTGATTCGGGCATCATCAACAATAAAATCCGCCGCCGGGCAGTTGGGTGCCGTCAGGGTCATATCGATATGAAGATTGGCATCATCATCGAGATCGATTTTATACACGAGTCCAAGACTATAAATGTCGACCGGAAGCTCGGGATCATATACGGTTTGCAGCATAGCCACAACCTTGTCAAGTATTGCTTGTCGCTGTTCTTCTGTCATCATATCGCAAATTTAGCGATTATTCCTGAATTATCACTATCAGCATCCATCATTTTTAGCGTTTGAAAGGTGAAACAAAACAGCTCTGTCAGGCGTTGGTATTGAAAAGTACAACCACAAAAAAACAATTCATCATGAACCGCAAAGAAAACCATAACCGCTCGCGCATAAACCGCCGCAACATTTGGGTGGCCATAGGCGCAATCATCCTCATAATTTTGCTCATAATCTGGCTCACCATGGCCGACCTTGCCGGCGATACAGATGTAGCAGCCCTCATCCTGCCTCGGCTCTAAGAGTGCCGTACAAATATTCTAAGCTTTACAATAAAACCAAGCGGGAGCGCCAATCAATGATCGGCACTCCCGTTTTGGGTTCTTATCGTTGAAGCGAAAAATTATTTTTTCACTACGCGACGCTCTTTGATACGAGCTTTCTTACCGGTGAGACCACGGAGATAGTAAAGCTTCGCACGACGTACTTTACCGTATTTGTTAACGGTGATAGAGTCGATGAAGGGCGATTCGATGGGGAAGATACGTTCAACGCCGATGTTGTCGCTCATCTTGCGCACTGTGAAACGCTTTTTGTTACCTTCGCCTGAGATGCGGATTACAACACCGCGATACTGCTGGATACGTTCTTTGTTTCCTTCTTTGATTCGGTAAGCAACTGTGATGGTGTCACCGGGCTGGAATTCGATCTGGTTCTTGCCTGCGGGAAACGCTTCCTCAGCAATCTTGATTAAGTCCATTTTGATTCTTCAATAAT
>CAJUSN010000028.1:0-1019 GCA_910589095.1 uncultured Muribaculaceae bacterium | reverse complement strand
CAAAGTTACTAATTTTCTTTTTTCTTACCAAATCAATCGGAACATTAAAAATGCGCTAAGGGGGTGTTTTTACAGTAAATGTGAAGATTTCGGCCAGGGAAAGCACCCTCAATGAACTTCCACTCTCACCGAGCATCATTCATCATGTAGGAGAATGCCTTGAGTCCACCTCTGCATGGCAACGATGCCAAAACGGCCGAATGTCGTTTGGGCAGACTCGGTATTTGTTGTAATTTTGCAAAAAATTGAAATATGACCGGATCAGTTACCGAAATAAAAATAGAGGAGTTCAACTATGAACTTTCGGATGAGAGAATCGCACTTCACCCTTTAGCCGAGCGCGATCGCTGCAAGTTGCTGCTGCGTCGCGACGATGGCAGGCTCGAGGACCATCTGTTCAACGAATTGCCGGGACTTCTCCCCGAGAATTCCATGCTGGTATACAATAATACCCGCGTCATCAACGCTCGTCTGCGTTTCCGCAAACCCGGTGGAGCGCGCATTGAGATATTTTGTCTTGAGCCGGTCAGCCCTCATGACTATCAAATGTCATTTGCAGCTGAAGGGAAATGCAGTTGGATGTGTTTCGTGGGTAACTCCAAGCGATGGAAGAGTGGCGAACTGGAGATGCCACTGACCGTTGGCACCCAAGAAGCCACACTCAAAGCATTGCGCCTTGAAAAGAGTGACAGCGGTTCGGTTGTTGAATTCACTTGGACCCCGTCAAGCCTCACCTTTTCCCAGATTATCGAAGCCGCCGGAGAGATCCCGATCCCGCCATATTTGAATCGCAACACCGAAAGCAGCGACACGGAGGACTACCAGACTGTGTTCTCGCGCATAGAGGGGTCAGTTGCGGCTCCAACAGCCGGACTGCACTTCACGCCTGAGGTGCTTGATGAAATCGATCAACGGGGTGCAGTGCGTAGGGAGATTACCCTTCATGTTGGCGCCGGAACGTTTCACCCTGTCAAGGCCGACACTATCGGGGACCATGGTATGCACAGCGAAGTCATATC
>CAJUSN010000027.1 GCA_910589095.1 uncultured Muribaculaceae bacterium | reverse complement strand
GGCCAACATCCGTCAGGGCGAACTCGACTCTCAGGGTGTAATCGACCTTCAGACTCAGCTCCGCGACGCTGCTGCAGCTCCCAACCGCGAAATCGAAGAGATCAACATCTCTTCTTACGCTTCGCCCGAAGGTGCCTACGACTTCAACCAGCGCCTGGCCGAAAACCGTGAGAAGAACACTACCAACTACATGGAAGGTCAGCTCAAAAAGGACAAGATCACTGAATTCGGCGAACTCACCAAGCAGTTCACCGCTGAAGACTGGGAAGGCTTCCAGGAACTCGTTGCCGCAAGCAACATCCAGGACAAAGACCTCATCCTCAGCGTGCTTTCCAACGTGAAAGACCCCGAAGTACGTGAACAGGAAATCCGCAACCTTGCAAACGTATTCGAAACCCTCGCTGACCAAATTCTTCCCCAGCTCCGTCGCAGCCACATCACAGCTTCTGTCAATGTGATCGGTAAGAGTGATGAAGAAATCGCCAAACTCGCTCAGACCAACCCCTCCGAGCTCAACGTTGAAGAACTTCTCTACGCTGCAACCCTCACTGACGACAACAACCGCAAAGCTCAGATCTACGAGCAGGTTACCCGTCTCTACCCCAACGACTACCGTGGCTACAACAACCTTGGTAAAGCTCAGTACGTGAACAAGAACTACACCGCTGCCGTTGCCAACCTCAACAAGGCTGCCCAGCTCGCGCCCAACAGCTCTGAAGTTGCCATGAACCAGGGTCTTATCCAGCTCATCAACAAGGACTACTCTGCAGCCAACCGCTCTTTCAGCAACGCTGCCGGTCTTGATGGTCTCGGCGACGCTCTCGGTGTTTACTACCTCACTCAGGGCGACAACGCTGCCGCTGTGAAAGCTTTCGGCGCAAGCAAAACCAACAACGCTGCTCTTGCTCAGATCCTCACCAAGGACTACGCTGCTGCCAAGAACACCCTCGGCGCTATCGCCAACCCCGATGCTACCACTTACTACCTCAACGCCGTTCTCGGTGCACGCACCAACAACGCTTCTATGGTAACATCCAACCTCTCGAAAGCCATCCAGCTTGACAACTCTCTTGCCAACATGGCTCTCAACGATCTTGAATTTGCCAACTTCAACCTCGGCAACATCATCAAGTAATCCCACCAACTTAAACGCATAACAGCTGACGCGCCGGCAGGAGTCTCCCGCCGGCGCGTCTTCTTTGATAACGCTTAGTCGCAGACCTTATAATAGATTTGGAACAAAGGTTAGCCGGAGTCGAAGCATTACGCTCCAACCCCGGCCGTTAACCCCTTCTTTTCTTCTTATCAGTCTATTATTATCTTGGCACTATCAAAAACATTCAAATCAAGATGTTTCATGATGTGGTGTACAGCCTTGAAGGCTTTAACCGAAACACCGTCGTCGTTGACCACTGGCGAATAAGCCGCTATGGCCATTACACCGGGATAAACACCCATCAGTGCACCACCGAAACTGCTCTTTGCAGGCAGACCGCTCTTTATAAGCCAGGGCTTTGAAAGATGGCTCGGACCATGAACAGCCATGAATGCTGTTACCTTAGGAGCAATCTCGCCATCGAATACGTATTCACCACTGATGGGATTGCGTCCGTCTGCGGCCAATGTCGCGCCCATCATCGCCATCTGGCGAGTAGTTGCTTGCAAAGCCTCCATCTTGGTGTAGGTATCTATCGCTATGGGAGCATCATCGTAGAGTGTATATTCTGCTGCCGCAAGTTCATTCTCAACATTTGCCGCAATATTCGTCTTACTCATGGATTCATAAAGGGCGTCATTGAGCTCGGGTGCCGATCCCATCATCCCTTCAATCATATCCTCGATCACATCATACTTGCCGTCGGCGTCGCCTCGTGGCTGGATTTTACTGACAAGTCTTACACCGCTGGGGCTTATTGGCAAATTCTTAGGCTTTTCGCCCTGATTTTCCTTCAGGCAGCGCTTGCAGCAATGCTGTTTGTTCTGCTTGTCGAGTTTTTGCTCGCGATGCACTGCAAATGCCGGTACAAGCGAAATGGCCCCTAAGGGTGAAAGTGTGTCAACATCACCCACTGTAACGGTTCGGCCATCGGTCAAAGTAACCGCTATACCGAATTTACTTGCATCTACACCCTTGAGTCGGGGATCTGTTTCACCGTCAACTTCAAGGTCTTTGTATTTTTCGTAAACGTCTTTTACCACAGCCTCTACATCGGCCAGTTTGATGTGTCGTTCCATAATATTTTATTTTTATTTTTCTGATTTCTTATCGGATCCCCGCTTTCAGCGAGGTTTCACCGATAGAAACAAGGCGGGAGGTGTATGGTTTGACTCATCGGTTGATTTTAGGATATTTTTGCACGGTTGCCACGAAATGCTTAAATTTGCTTTTCATCAATGAACATTCCTATTGAGATATGAACCTACTGCTGTCACTCCCGCCAAATGTAGTCAACGCCGAATCCGTACTCCCCGTCACCGGAAAGGCTGAATGTGTATATGTCGATTCCGACCCCTCGGACCGTAAACTCGGCTCCGGAGGTGGCACTGTATGGATTGCCTCTCGGTTTGCTCAACGCCACCCTCAGGCCTCCGGACCGCAAGTGATAATCCACGGTGGTGGGCAGAGCCGGCGCGTGCCCGCCTATGCAGCCGTAGGCAAGTCTCTCACGCCCGTACCGGTGTTGCGCTGGGCCACCGGTGAGTGTATTGACCGAACCCTGCTCGATCTTCAGCTTCCGTTGCTGAAGCGCATCATGGAGGCAGCTCCCGGTTCACTCTCCACTCTCATTGCAAGCGGGGATGCCTTGGTTTACAATCCCGGACCAATCCCCGAAATCCCCGAGGCCGACGTGGTGTGCTTCGGTTTGTGGGCTCCTGCCGAGCTCGCTTCTCATCACGGAGTGTTCTTACTCCCACGCGAGACCGGTTCCGACGCCGGGCAGCTTGATTTCATGCTGCAAAAGCCGTCCGTAACCGACCTGTCCCGACTTGCTCGTAGCCACTATTATCTTATGGATGTAGGTCTATGGCTCTTAAGCGCCAAGGCCATGGATTGGCTGGCCAAGCGTTCAACCGATGCCTCCGGTAACATTGGATTCTACGATCTTTATTCGCAGTTCGGCTGCGCGTTGGGCAGAAACCCATCGGCTCCCGACAGCGACCTGAGTAATCTATCTGTGGCCATAGTTCCGCTGCACGACGGGCGTTTCTATCATTTCGGCACCACACCTCAGCTCCTCTCATCCACTCTCTCACTCCAAAATCTCGTGGCCGACCAGCGCCTCATCCTCACCGGCAACTCCAAGCCTAACCCCTCTCTCTTTGTGCAGAATTGCATAATGGACACCCGCCTAACGGATGCCAACAGCGAGGTGTGGATCGAGAATTCCCACGTAGGCCCGCGCTGGACCTTAACGGAGCGAAACGTAGTCACCGGAGTTCCCCGCAATGACTGGGAGCTCCGCATCACCCCGGGTAGCTGTCTGGACATAGTGCCTATAGGTGAGAATGACTATGCCCTGCGACCCTATGGTTACAGCGACCCTATGCGTGGCAACGTTTCTTCTCCCGATACCATTTTCATGGGCCAACCCCTTGAAAAATGGCTTGCCGAACGTCATATAGACCTTGATTTCAATGGCGGTGACATCCATGACGCTCCTCTATTCCCGGTTATCGACAATATCGACAGCCTCGGCCTCCTAGCCAGGTGGATGATTTCCGAGCCTCAACTTGCCACAGCCCGACAACTGTGGGAGGAGGCCCCAAAGATAAGCGCCACCGAGATAATGGAGCGTGCCAACCTTCACCGACTATACGAATCACGACGCCAATACCTGAAATCCGACCTTGAACTTCTTGCAAGCAATCCACGCAGCGTGTTCTATCAGCTTGACCTCGACGATGTGGCAACCAAATATGCCTCCCTCGGCCTTGAGGTCCCTGAAGCGCTGGATGCAAAGGAACCGGTGGCTAAACTAATTCGCAACGCGATGCTCCGTTCGCGCATTAACACCCTTACCGGACTTGACGGGACAGAAAGTGAAGAGCGAGCCTTTGCCGAAATGCGTCGCGCCATCCTCTCCACGCTTGCTCCCTCCCGAGCCGTACCGCGTTTGAGTGTCGAGCCCGGGCGCATTGTGTGGGGCCGTTCCCCGGTGCGAATAGATCTTGCCGGTGGCTGGACCGACACCCCACCTTACTCGCTACTTCATGGCGGATCAGTGGTAAATGTTGCCCTGGAGCTTAACGGACAGCCGCCTCTCCAAGCATTCCTGAAAACATCGGCCGAGCCACATATAATCTTGCGATCAATCGATCTCGGAGCATCAGAAACCATCACCGACTACGAGTCGCTCCTTGATTTCGCTCGCGTAGGCTCCCCCTTCTCCATCCCCAAGGCGGCACTTGCTCTCGCCGGATTCGCTCCCGGCTTCTCTTCCGACTCTTTCCCCTCGCTACGCGAACAGCTCCGTGAATTCGGCGCCGGCATTGAAATAACGCTCTTGTCGGCTTTGCCCGCCGGATCAGGCATGGGCACAAGCTCAATACTCGCAGCCACAGTGCTCGGTGCTTTGAGCGATTTCTGCGGACTTGCTTGGACCGAGAGCGAGATTTGCGAACGCACTCTAGCTCTTGAGCAGCTTCTTACCACAGGGGGTGGATGGCAAGACCAATATGGCGGAGTGCTCCAAGGCGTCAAACTCCTTCAAACAGAAAGCGGCCTCCTCCAGTCGCCTCGCGTGAGCTGGCTCCCTGACCGTCTGTTCACCGACCCCGAATATGCCCCCTGCCACCTCCTGTACTACACCGGCCTCACACGTACCGCCAAGCACATTCTCGCTGAAATAGTGAAACGTATGTTCCTCAACCACGGGCCATCGCTTGCCCTTCTCAACTCCATGAAGGAACATTCTGCGGCTATGGCTGAAGCCATTCTCCACTGCGATTTCCCCCTTTACGGCCAACTTGTGGGGCGCACATGGGAACAAAACAAACGCCTTGACAGCGGCACCTGCCCCGAGGCTGTAGCCGCGATTATCCATGAAGTCACAGATCTTGTAAGCGGACTGAAACTCCCGGGTGCCGGCGGAGGTGGTTACCTCTACATGGTGGCGAAAGATCCCGAAGCAGCCGCTCGCATACGCCGACGCCTCGCCAACAGGCCCAACGCACGCTTCACCGAGATGACCGTAAGCCACACAGGCCTCAAAGTCTCCCGCTCCTGATCTCTCATACCAGCCTTGGAGAAGCCGCACTTTCAAACATCTATCCGTGACTCTTTGTCGTTTTCATTTTTGTCAGTGAATATCATTGAAATTTAAGGATATGCAGCTGAATTGCACAAATGCATACATTAACAATATTTAACTATTTTATTTTGTTTCTTAAGGTTTAGTGTATTTATTTAGCAAAATTAATTAATACCTTAAAATTTAATGTTATGAAAACGCGAATTATCACATTCCTTTCAGCATTGATCACGCTTCACCTTCTCTCATCTTGTCAGCAAGATGATCCACAATGTTCCTTCGCTGAGGAAGACACTTTTGGTACATTGAAAACAGTTCACACTCATTTACAACGTATGGAAACAGTGAGTATATGAACTGGGGGTGGAATGGAGATGATGACAGATGGTACTACAATGGCGACATCCGCATAAATAGAACAGATGGCGTACGAGATTATTCTTCAGACAGAAAATATATTAAAATTGAAGGGAGATAACTTTTATGAAATGCCTTTTCATTATTTCAGCTATGGTGGTGGCAACCTACTGTCTTTACGGGTGCGCACAGATTGATGGCCCATCGGACTATACCAGTCCAGCTGTCCTTATGGAGGAGAACGGTGAAATGAAGAATATTGTTGATAAAACTATATATGTTCCTGCTGATTCCGATTCCATAACCATTGCGGTATATGCTGATTATATGGGGGTATGGGGTACAACGTTAATTTGCGCCTCCCCGGCAATGAAGTTTGACGTGCTTGACCCTTGGACCGAGGAAACAGCTCCCTTTGAGAAAATATATGCACCGGATGGAGACGGAAACTTCTATGTGAACCGTTTTAGAAACTTCATACGGGTATATGCACCAGGATCTGAACCCACAGTTCGTTCCATAAAATTCAACGTATACGCAGGACGCTACAATGGTCTTTCTACGTTTACTTTCATCAAAAAAAATCAGAAGTAATCAGCCCTTCGCCGAACAAATCACTGCTATAATTCGGCGAAATGTATTGCTGTCACCTGGCGCCCTCTCCCGGAATACCTACACATTGACCGTATGCGCGTAGCCACAGAGAGAAGAGCCCGGCACTCCCGAAATTACTGCGCAGGCAAATTGACATTTGTAACAGCAGAAACCTATCATATTGGGGCATTACCACTGCATCCTCAGAAAGGGCGCTTCGGTTTCAGGGCTTGGAAATCCTTGAGGTATTGGGGGGTGGAGTATGCGAGATCAATGAAGTCGCGGTTGGAATAACTGCGCTCAGCCAAGGCAAGCATATCGGTGGCCAAAGGAACTATGGAGGGGATAAAAATGGCATTCGGCGATGTTATCACCTCGCGAGCCTTATCACTGCCGTTTCCACAGAATGCCACTTTTCGGTCGGCTAACAATGATGAATATGATTCTGCATCGAGAATCAGCGGCTGAGGCTTCATTACCTCCGACAACGCGAAGTCATAAACAGCCGTATACACCTCCATCCGTCGTGCGTCAATCATGGGTGCCAACAGGCAGTCGGGATCAAGGTCAGCAGAGCTGAACATTGCGCTCACGGCAAGCAGCTGAAGAGTGGAAACGCCTATCAGCGGAACATCGAGAGCATAAGCCAATCCCTTGGCTTCGGAAAGCCCTATGCGGAGGCCGGTGTAGCTCCCCGGACCGAGACTAACAGCCACTGCATCAAGCCGCATTTCATGATCGCGCAGATGGTCAAGACAAGCTTTCACGAAACCGCTAAGCAAAGCCGCATGATTGCGCCCATTGAAATCCTCGTGGTGACACAGCACCATACCCTCAGCTGTAAGAGCTGCGGAACACACCTCTGTAGAGGTCTCGATGTTGAGTATTACTGCCATTCTTGGTAAAAATATTGTGCAAAGTTACGTTTTTCCTCGCTTAATTTGTAATTTTGTAGCATTAAAATTTCATAGTACAGTTTATGCTTCTATCCATGACAGGTTTCGGCAAATCCATTGTCGAACTCCCAGGCAAGAAAATAATAGTAGAGATAAAATCTCTCAACAGCAAGCAGCTCGACCTTTCGCTGCGCGTAAATCCGCTCCTTCGCGAGAAAGAGATGGAGCTTCGCAACATAATTGCCCGCCGGGTTGAGCGCGGAAAGGTGGAAGCCAACATCTATGTTGAATCCCTGCAGGCCGAAGCTTCCATGCAGTTCAACATCCCCGTGTTGAAAGCTTACAAACAGCAAGTGGAGCAGATGGCATCCGAGCTCGGAATCCCTACTCCAGCCGACTGGTATTCCGTGCTTCTGCGGTTCCCCGAAACCCTTAAAACAGAAACATCAACCGCCGGCACATCCGAAGAATTCGAAGGAGCCGTGCGCGCCGTCAATGAAGCCGTCGACGCTCTGCTGCAATACCGTGGCGCCGAAGGAGCCAAACTTGAAGAGTTTTTCGCCATACGCATCGAGAACATTCGCACCCTGTTGGCTTGCGTGCCCCGCTACGAAACCGAACGCGTTGAACGCATCCGCGCCCGCATCGTGGACAATCTCACACAGCTCCCTCAAGCCGAGTATGACCGTTCTCGTCTGGAACAGGAAATGATTTTCTACATTGAGAAACTCGACATCAATGAGGAAAAACAGCGCCTCACCCAACATCTCAACTATTTCATGGAAACCCTCGCACTGCCTCATGGACAAGGAAAGAAACTTGGTTTCATCAGCCAGGAGATGGGCCGCGAAATCAACACTCTCGGCTCAAAGAGCAACCATGCCGAGATGCAAAAAATCGTGGTGAGAATGAAGGATGAGCTTGAACAGATCAAGGAGCAGGTGCTCAACGTACTCTGATCAAATAAGTGGCTCAAATAAGCATTTCTCAAAAAGCCACTGAATACATTAAATCATTTATTTGAGACACTTAACATGAAAGGTAAAGTAATAATCATATCAGCACCCAGCGGTTGCGGTAAGTCAACCATAATCCGTGCCATCATGGAGCGTGGAAAGGTTGATTTGAAGTTCTCTGTCTCTGCCACGAATCGCCCCCCGCGTGAAGGCGAAACTGATGGCGTGAACTATCACTTCATAACCACCGAGGAGTTCCAACAAGCCATTGCCGACGATCGATTCGTGGAATACGAGGAAGTATATCCCGGACGTTACTACGGCACCCTTAAAAGCGAAATTGTGGAACGATGCGAACGTGGCGAAACCGTGGTGCTTGACATTGATGTCAAAGGTGGCGTAAGAGTCAAAGAACTGTTTGGCCGCGACGCTCTGAGCATCTACATAATGCCCCCCTCAGTCGAAGAACTGCGCCGCCGTCTGGAAGGCCGCGCCACTGACAGTGCCGAAGCCATTGACCAACGTGTGAGCAAAGCTGAATTCGAGCTCGGGTTCGCACCCCGCTATGACTGCCGTGTCATAAATGATCAGTTGGACCTTGCTGTGGAACAGACCGAAGCCATAATCCTTGACTTCACCTGTCCTCAAACATTCTGCTGAACCATGCCTGGCAAGAAAAAGATGATAGGCATAATGGGTGGATCGTTCAATCCGATCCACATAGGTCATCTGCTCCTTGCCGACTATCTTGTGCAATTCGGAGGCCTTGACAGCGTGTGGCTCATGCTCTCACCCTGCAACCCTCTCAAATGCGGACTCGATGCCGCTCCTGACCATCACCGGTTCCGTATGCTGCAGATTGCCTGCTCCGAAACCCAGGGAGTCAAACCATGTGATATTGAACTCTCCATGCCCCGCCCGAGTTATTCCATCGATTCCTTGCGAAAACTGGCTGAACTTCACCCTGAGGCTGAGATTCACTTGGTAATTGGATCCGACAATTGGCTTATATTCGACCGTTGGCGCGAACATCAGGCCATTTTGAAAGAATTTTCGCCAATTATCTATCCCCGTCCGGGCTATCCCGTGGACTCCACTTCCCTACCCGAAGGAGTTAGATTAGTGGAAGCTCCGGTATTTGAAATTTCAAGTACATTCCTCCGCTCGGCAATCCGCGACGGTCACAAAATGGACCCCTATATGCCCGCCGGAGTCGGCGACTACATCCGAGGCCACAATCTTTACAAATAGAACACCCACCATTATGGACAATAATAACACCACCCTATCCCCTAATTCCCTTGCCTTCATAGCTCTCAGCAATGAATATTGTGCAGCAATGGAAGCGGCAGCCACAATGTCACCTCTGGAGTTTGCCAAAACCATGCTCCGCCTGCTTCCACGGATCTACATGGCAGCTTCCGATCTCCGTACCGACTCCCTCGACGAGGCCTACATTGACCCTGCCATGGATGAGGACGCTTATAATGCCGTGGTCTCCGCCGTGCAGGCTCTGCTTGGCGAGCACGACACATATCTTGAAGTGTTCGAAGAGGATATGAAATACAGCGACACCCCCATAGCGGCAAGTATTGCTGAAGGACTCGCTGATATAATGCAACCTCTCTACAACTTTGTGGAAGTGGTGCGCGACGCCCCCGATGAACTTATCGAAGCTGCCCTTGCTGCAGTGGCCGAAGATTTCCGCGCTTACTGGAGCCGCGTGCTCTGCAACCAGCTCCGCGCCATTAACGCACTGGTTTACTCCGACGCCCTCGAGAATTTCTAACCCCATCCTCACAACCATATCATCCCTCCTAAAAAATACCAACCCTAAAAAACACCTGCCATCATGGAAAGCCATGTTTATGACCTGATTGATTTCCTCAACGCCTCCCCAGTCAATTTCCTCGCCGCCGAAGAGATTGTTCATCGCCTTGAATCTGCCGGATACACAGAGTTGGATCCTGCTGAAGAATGGCACCTTGAACATGGCGGCAAATACTTCGTCACTAAAAACAATTCGGCTGTAATCGCTTTCCATCTCTCAGCATCTGACCCCCGTGCAGGCTATAAAATCATTTCTGCCCACAGCGACTCTCCCGGGTTCCGTATCAAGCCTCACGCTGCCATGAAGTGCGAGAACGGCGTGGTGAAACTCAACACCGAAGTATACGGCGGACCAATCCTCTACACATGGTTTGACCGCCCGTTGTCAATTGCCGGACGTGTCATCCTGCGCACTGACGATCCACTTCATCCCCACCCCTGCACTGTCGATTTCCAACGTCCGCTCCTAACCATACCGCATCTGGCCATCCATTTCAACCGTGCAGTCAACGAAGGCAATCCCCTCTCGCGTCAGAAGGATATGCTCCCCGTAATTGGCATAATCAACAACCAAATGGAGGCCGACAATCTGCTTGTCAACCTCATAGTTGAAGACCTCGGCTGCGAACCGTCCGATATCCTTGACTTCGACCTCTCGCTCTACGACACCACTCCCGCGTGCCTTTTCGGTATTGACAACGAATTTATTTCAGCCGGACGTCTCGATGACCTCTCCATGGCCCATGCAGCACTGACCGCCCTGCTGCAATCCGAACCGGACCCCGCCATGAACCGCATTATGGCTATTTTTGACAACGAGGAAACCGGTTCCGGCACCAAACAAGGTGCAGCATCACCCCTCCTAATGAATCTGCTGCGACGCATCAACGAAGCGTTCGGCGGAAACGAAGAAACCTACCAGCGTTCCATCGCCAAATCATTCATGGTATCAGCCGACAATGGCCACGCCCTTCACCCCAACTACCCCGAAAAGCAGGATCCCACAAATCATCCTGCCTTAGGGGGCGGACCGGTCATAAAAATCAACGCCAACTGCAAGTACATGACCGATGCCGACTCAGCTGCAGTGTTTGCGTCCGTGTGCAAACGCGCCGATGTGCCGGTGCAATACTTCGTTAACCATAGCGACGTGGCAGGAGGCTCCACCCTTGGCAACATCCTCACCTCGCAAATCGACCTGCGTGGCGTTGACATGGGTGCCGCAATTTGGGCAATGCACTCTGTCCGCGAAACCGGCTCTGTTGACGATGTGGATTACATAATCCGCGCTTTCACCACATTCTATTCCCCTCTTGCCTGATATGAAAGCGTGGTTGGGCGCCCTGTTTTATTGCGGTCTCATTCTCATACTCATCTGGGGATTGGCTTCCGCATGCGTGGGTATGGTCAAAGCAATCCGACGCCGCGACACCCGCGCCCTCTCACTCCACGCGGCCATGATTGCCCTCTGTGTGGCGCTTTGCCTCTTCGCTTTAGGTTATGAGATGACCCACGGCTATTTTTTCACCAACATCTTACACTCTCTCTGATGCGTCATTCGGAACTACGCCAAGTATCAACACTGCGCGGACTGGCGGCCCTGTCGCCCGCTGTGGTGTTCCTTCTTCTCTATGTGGCAGTGTCGCTTGTCATTGGCGACTTCTACGTCATGCCGGTCACCGTGGCTCTTCTCGCAGCTTCCGCCTGGGCCATTGCCATTGACCGCGGTCCCTCGCTGGCCACTCGCATCGAACGCTTTTCTGCCGCCGCCGGACACACCAATATCCTCTACATGATATGGATCTTTGTGATGGCCGGAGCTTTTGCCGCGCTTGCAAAGGGGATAGGGGCTATAGATGCCACTGTCGAACTGACCCTGCAGGTGTTCCCCGCCACCCTGCTGCTCCCCGCTATTTTTGTGGCGGCATGCTTCATTTCACTCGCCATAGGTACTTCAGTAGGCACAATCGTGGCCATTGTACCGCTCGTTGTGGAGCTCGCATCTGAAGGAGGAGGAAACATGGCGCTCTTTGTGGCCACGGCACTTGGCGGTGCATTCTTCGGCGACAACCTTTCGTTCATTTCCGACACCACTATCGCGGCCACACGTACTCAAGGCTGCTCTATGTCCGATAAATTCCGTGCCAATTTCCGCATTGTATTTCCCGCAGCACTGGTAGCTCTGACCCTATACTTCTTTATCGGTTCTGACCTCCAGCTGAACGTGACCGAGAACAATTCGGATCCTTGGATGATTCTCCCTTATCTCATTGTTATCGCAACGGCCCTTGCAGGAATAAATGTACTCATTGTACTCACCTGCGGAATTGCTTCGGCACTCCTGCTCGGCACTCTTACCGGTAAAGTCACTCTCATTGAAAGCTGCCGCCTCATGGGCGAGGGCATCGGGGGTATGGGCGAATTGATTGTCATCACCCTCCTGGCCGCCGGTATGCTCGGCCTGATAAAAGCCATGGGCGGCATCGACTTCCTGCTCATGAGATTGACCTCAAAAGTGAGTGGCAAGCGCGGAGCCCAGGCTTGCATCGCCCTGCTGGTGTCGATGGTCAATCTTTGCACGGCCAACAACACCGTCGCAATCCTCTCCGTGGGATCCATTTCCCGCTCCATATCTGAACGCTACGGCATCACACCGCGTCGCACAGCCTCTCTACTTGACACATGCTCCTGCATTGTGCAATGCCTCATACCCTATGGCGCGCAAACTTTGCTTGCCACCGGTCTTGCACATATCTCCCCCGCCGCCCCGTGGCCCTACCTCTATTATCCCTGGACTCTGGCCGGAGCCGTCATCCTCGCAGTGATTCTCCCCGCTCCCAGACGCTGAACATTTTTGCTCCATAACACATTATTTATTTAAGCGAATGATGCAAGGTTTCACATCAATCGCCACTGAACTTACACTCTCTTTCTAACATCACATTGAGCATCATGGAGCAATCCCAATCCCAACCCCAAAGCCGCAAGCCCATTACGTTTGACCGCGTGGTCCGATGGATCATAGCCCTTGCCATCACCGCCGGATTGGTATGGCTGGTGAATGACCTCAAGAATGTACTGCTTCCATTCGCCGTGGCCTGCCTCATCGCCTATCTCCTTGAACCCGCCCTCGAATTCAATCAGCGCCTGCTCCACTTGAAGGGCCGTGTGATAGTAACATTTGTCACGCTCTTCGAGGTCACGTTTTTCCTCTGCGTGATAGGTTATTTCTGCATCCCCTCGGTCATTGACGAGATTCAGCAGATGAGTGCATTAGTGAAACGTTATTACGACTCCAATGTAGAGCTGCCCCTGATTCCCGAACAGGTGCATGTGTTTCTACGCAGGTACATCAACCCTGAGCGAATCGAACAACTATTCAACATCACTCACATTGAATCCATACTCAACACCGGAACATCTTTCCTTTCTGAATCGCTTGAGTTCCTGATGCATTGTGTGGAATGGCTCCTGATGTTCATCTACGTTATCTTCATCATGATCGACTATCCTCACCTCTCCACCGGATGCCGGATGATGGTTCCTCCCAAGCTACGCCCTGTGGCCTACCGCCTGTTCCATGACATGAAAGTATCTATGGATCATTATTTCCGTGGCCAATCGTTCCTTGCCCTCTGTGCAGCTGTGTTCTATTCCATCGGGTTCTCGCTCGTTGGTATCCCCTTGGCCATTGTGCTCGGCGTGAGTGTAGGTGTGCTTTATCTCATCCCCTATTTCCAATATGTCACACTCATCCCCGTCACAATTGTCTGCATCATTTACTCAATGGGGGGCGAAGTCGATTTCTGGACCGTATGGAGCGAATGTCTGCTTGTTTATGTAATCAGCCAGTCAACCTGCGACTATGTCCTCACCCCCAAGGTGATGGGTAAGGTCATGGGGCTGAATCCTGCCATCATATTGTTGTCGCTCTCAATCTGGGGCTCGCTTATGGGACTTGTAGGTATGCTTATTGCTCTCCCTCTAACCACTCTTATTATCCTACTACGAGCAGTACGTCATACTCCGGAAGCCACTTCCTACAACGCTTCCCCCCGGTGTTGAGCCACCTCCCGAGCCAACGCCTCGCAAGTTGTGACCGGTGTGTTAAAATGAATCCGCCTTGATGTTTAGAAATCTCTTCACCGCGTCAAGATTCTCCTGTCCGGCTTTTCGCCCCATCTCGTAAACCCTCTTCATTTTCTCCGGATTCATCTCCACACGTCCTATCGGGAGTGGGCCCTCGGGGGCTATCACCATCGCCCGTCCGGCAAGTTCCTCCTCGCGCAGATAGGCAAGCTGAGAATTGTACATCTCATGGCGCCGCGCCATTGCCCGGCCAATGGCAGGAGCATAAGGCATCAGCAAGCGGAACATCCACCCATTACCTGGCTTCTTATAATAATCGCGCGGTTGGGTGAGCACCACCACATTCCGTCCGAATCCCTGCTGTTGGAAATAACGCAGAGGTATCGAATCGCTTATACCCCCGTCAAGCATCCTACGCCCGTCCGACACCCTCACCGGGCGCGTCACAACCGGCATTGAAGCTGAAGCCCTGAGCCATTCAAGCGAGTCATAGTCCACGCGGTCCATCCGGTAATAAACCGGTTTTGCCGTATCCACATCCGTGCAAACCACATGAAATTCCATCGGATTAGCCTCGAACGTTGCAGAATCAAACACATCAAGTTCAAGAGGTAGAGTGTGGTAAGCAAACTCGGCTCCAACCAGATTCCCCGTTGTGAGGAGCGTCCGCAACCCCATGTAGCGAGGATCTCGCCCGTAGCGGAGATTATAGCGTAAAACTCGCCCCGGCTGACGCGACTTGTAATTACACCCGAAACTGCTCCCTGCCGACACTCCTACCAATCCGTCAAACTCTATTCCGGCCTCCATCATCACATCTATAACACCGGCTGTGAACAGCCCCCGCATAGCGCCACCTTCAAGCACCAAGCCGGTGCGCGTGGGACCTAAATTCATATGTTTTTCCTCGCTTTTCATATTTAATGCAAATATAATGAATTTTAGCCATTTTGCAAGTCAATTATTTTTTGTATCTTCGCGCCATCTAATCGGAGTTTCATGCGCACATAACGTATCTTCCTGAGACTATATTTTTAAGCGGTTGCCCTTTGCCCAATTCGCAATTCTTCATTGAATAGCCACGGGCAACGGACAAGGTTCCCTCGCTTTTTCTTACACACTTAACACGCCAATGCCGGGAACGCAGCGGCATTCATGAAATGAAAAGCAGTTATAAGTTTTTTGCAATGGGACTCGTTTCCCTCATGGGCTTCACTCTCGCTTCATGCGGCGACGACGATGATGAACCCAATGGCCCTGTGTTTTCAGGTGAGCCCTCTACTGAACATGTGTTCAACGAAGGCCTGCCCGCCAACGTAGACGGTGCCACATTCACCACAAACGAGAAAGGCCAACTTACAAAAATGGTAGATGGCACCAACACAGTCACGTTCGAATATGGATCCTTCTCACCTTCAAAAGCCCACAACTTCACAGTGCTGATGAAAGATCGTGACTCCCAGTACCCCTCCGAAGGAAGTGACATCTACATGGAACTCAATTCTCAGGGCTTTGTTTCTTACGCTTACCAAGTGGACGTTAATGGCGAGGACGAACCCGATGAATGGTGGTTTGAATATAACGCCAACGGTCAGCTCACACGCCTAAAACGCTCCGAAGGTGGCGACGACTTCAAGATCACCTACACCAATGGCGACATCACCAAGGTGGTGCAGGACGAAGAGGATGGCGACCATCGCGAGTACACCATCAACTACACCAACACCGACTTCAAAACCACTGTTGCCAATAAAGGTTGTCTCATGCTGTTTGATGACTTCTTCCAGGTCGACATGGACGAGATGGGCGTAGCCTATTACGCCGGGCTCCTTGGTAAATCCACAAAAAATCTCCCCATGGGCTATGTAGAGAGCAGCATGGAAGGCAGCAGCTCTTACACTTACACCGAAACTTACCACTGGGTTTTCAATGCCAATAACCTCCCCACTAAATTCTGGCGCGGAGACTATGATTACGATGCAGTGACATTCGCCTGGTAACCACACAACACCTTATCAACAAACGGCTATGGCAATCACTCTCCCCATAGCCGTTTGTCATTATCATCCCTTCCCCTGCACTCCTTGACTATCTGAAAATATTGAAACTCACCCGTAGCTTGAATAATTGTAGAGGCGAGCCGGATCTTCAACTAAAGAGACACTAATATATGAAAGATTTACGTGATGTAATAGAACGAATATATAATGAAGTAATTCCATTTTCCAAACAAGGGAAAGTGGCTGATTATATACCGGCGCTTGCCGAGGTAAATCCTGAGCAGCTGGCAATTGTGGTCGACACACTCGACCTTGAAAAATTCAAGGTAGGCGACAGCGAGGTCCCCTTCTCCATTCAAAGTATTTCGAAGGTCTATGCCTTGTCAATGGTTGCAAGCCGCCTGGGAGAAGAGTTATGGACGTCGGTAGGCCGGGAACCGTCGGGCAATCCGTTTAATTCACTGGTGCAACTTGAATATGAACAGGGCATTCCGCGCAATCCATTCATCAACGCCGGAGCACTCGTAGTCACCGACCTCCTCATAGATCTTTATCCACGCCCCAAAGAGGCATTGCTTGAATTTGTGCGGAAACTTGCCGGCAACGATGACATATATTATGATCATCGGGTGGCAAACAGTGAGCGGCAGAACGCCGACCGCAATATGGCACTGGCATATTTCATGAAGAGCTTCGGCAACATTCATAATGATGTGGAAACAGTGATTGACGTATATTGCCACCAATGTTCCATTGCAATGTCCTGTTCGGATCTTGCAAGAAGTTTCCTTGTGTTTGCCAACAAAGGTGTCAATCCACTCAATGGTGAGCGGGTGCTTACCGAGAGTCAGTCCAAAAGAATCGGGGCATTGATGGCAACATGCGGATTCTATGATGAAAGCGGAGACTTTGCATATCGTGTAGGGCTTCCCGGCAAGAGTGGCGTCGGGGGAGGCATAGTGGCCTACATGCCCGGCAAACTCACCATGGCCGTTTGGAGTCCGGCCCTTAACAGCTACGGCAACTCAATTGCCGGCATAGAAGCCTTTGAACGCTTCACCACCTCCGTGAAGAGTTCAATCTTCTAATGTGTCTAAAATTCACTTCAACATTCATGAACTTTCAGCGGCCAATTACACCATAAGCAGCCGCATCTCAAATGTAGGGATGTAGCATGAAGTATTCTTTCCACATACCCTACATGCTGGCGAATAACACCCAAGAGTACAACCGTCAAGCCGGAAATTGTACACGCGTTTCACTCGCTTAACGCTATTCGCCAGTGATGGTGGCTACTATGGTGCGGGGGCCACCGTGGTCGCGAAATTCGCAAAGATAAATCCCTTGCCAAGTGCCCAGATTCAAGCGGGAAGCCGTGATTGGGATGGTTAGCGATGGCCCGATAATCGATGTCTTTGCATGAGCCGGCATATCGTCCGGACCTTCGTAGGTGTGAATATAATAGGGCTCGCGCTCCCTCACCATCCGGTCAAAGATACTTTTCATATCCGTACGCACATCCGGATCGGCATTCTCATTGATGGTCAGGGCCGCGGAGGTATGCTTGATAAACAGATTCACAAGCCCGACGCGCGGTAGGCGCGGAAGATGCGACAGAATCTCTTCAGTCACAAGATGAAAACCATTCCGGCGTGGCCGCAGTGTAAATTCAATTTGCTCCCACATAAGTTAGTGTTGTGATTTAGAAAATGGTTGGTGGACAACAAGCTGGGTAACACCTTTTATTAACCGAGTTTAAAAACAATACGTTGCACACCGTCGGCATGGCGGCTGCTGGTGATTCGGAAAACTCCGATTTCAGATGTCCGCCCAACGTGCGTGCCGGCACACAAACACTCATCGTAATCTCCCACATGCACCACTCGGAGCGTTTCGGACGCTCCCTCAGGCAAACGGGTCATATCAAAGCGGGACTCAGCCTCACTGCGGGTTATGAACTCTTCAGTCACCGCCACATCTGCCCCCACCACTGAATTCACATACTCCTCCAGCGAGTGCAGCTCATCGGCCGTGAGTGGCATCGGGAGGCGATAATCAAGTTTCGACTTCCGGCGTTCAATGTGCGAACTGAATGCTCGGCCGCAGCCATAGCGGCGCGCAATCTCGCCGTTGAGTATATGCTCCGCCGTATGCATCGGAGGATATTCCTGCTTGTTATGTTCGTTGAGTTCCATAATTCTTCATTAGTGTATGGCAAAAATAACGCAATTTGCCGAAACTGACAACTAATCGCTCTTGCACGCGCCATTAATGCCTGTCCAACATGCTGTTTTTTCTTTGCGAGTTGGGCAATTGGATGAAAATTAGTAAATTTGCAGTCGGCAAGAGGACGCGGATTGACCCGCGGCCCCATTTGCTCATTTTCACACTTGTGTATCAGTGTGTTGTATCATCAACCGCTGCCACACCCTTGATTAAACTGTAACACCCATATCATCAAACCATAAGCGATGAAAAAGTTCAACGTCTATGATAATTTCAGTCTTCCTGAAATAAACAAGGAAGTGCTGAGCCAATGGCAAAAGAATCAACTCTTCGAGCAAAGCCTTGCCGAACGTGAAGGAGCTCCCTCGTTCGTGTTTTTCGAAGGTCCACCTTCGGCAAACGGTAAGCCGGGCATCCACCACGTCATGGCCCGTACCATCAAGGATATATTCTGCCGTTACAAAACCATGCGCGGTTTCCATGTGAAACGTCGCGCCGGCTGGGACACTCATGGACTCCCCGTGGAACTTGGCGTTGAAAAAACTCTCGGCATTACAAAAGAGGACATCGGCAAAAAAATATCAGTCGATGACTACAACTCAGCTTGCCGTCGCGAAGTGATGAAATACACCCGTGAATGGGAGGACCTCACTTCCAAAATGGGCTATTGGGTGGATATGGAAAATGCCTACATCACCTACGACAACCGATACATTGAATCCGTATGGTGGCTCCTGCGCCAAATCTACGACAAAGGCCTCCTCTACAAGGGGTATACCATCCAGCCTTACTCTCCCGCCGCCGGTACCGGTCTCAGCTCTCACGAGCTCAACCAGGAGGGATGCTACCGCGACGTCAAGGACACCACTTGCATTGCTCAGTTCGAGATGACCGACCCCAAGGAAATCATGACCGGCTGGGGTAAAGCTTACTTCCTCGCTTGGACAACAACTCCTTGGACCCTCCCCTCTAACACAGCCTTAGCTGTTGGCCCCTCCATTACATATAATGTTGTGCGCACCTACAACCCCTACTCCGGCAACCCCGAGACAGTGGTTGTGGCCGACGCCCTAATGAATTCGCTCTTCACAAAAGAAGGAGGTGAACTCCCTCTCGAGGGTTACGAGAAAGGCAAGAAACCCCTCCCCTGGAAAGTTGTAGGTTCATTTACCGGCAACGAACTCGTGGGAATGACTTACCGCCAGCTCATTCCATGGGTTAACCCCGGCAGCGGAGCCTTCCGCGTGATTCCGGGCGACTACGTGACTACCGACGACGGTACAGGTATCGTTCACATTGCCGGTACCTTCGGTGCCGACGACCTCCGTGTATCGAAGCAAAACGGAATTCCCCCTCTCCATCTCATTGACCGCGACGGTAACATCCGCCCCATGGTCGATCTCCGCGGCCGTTTCTACATGCTTGACGAGCTTGACCCCAAATTCGTGGAAGAGATGGTGGATGTGGACGCCTATACCCCTTGGCAAGGCAAGTTTGTAAAAAATGCATATGACCCTGCCAAAGGCGAAAAAGATGAAACCCTTGATGTGGAAATATGCATGATGCTCAAGCAGCAGGACAAAGTGTTCCGCATCGAGAAACACACCCACAATTACCCTCACTGCTGGCGCACCGACAAACCCGTGCTCTACTATCCCCTTGACAGCTGGTTCATTCGTTCCACAGCCGTGCGTGACCGACTGATTGAACTCAACGACACCATCAAGTGGAAACCCCGTTCCACCGGTACCGGTCGTTTCGGCAAGTGGCTTGAAAATCTCCAGGACTGGAACCTTTCACGCAGCCGCTATTGGGGTACCCCGCTCCCAATATGGCGAACCGACGACGCTCGCGAAGAAATATGCATTGACTCCGTACAGACACTTTATAATGAGATCGAACGTGCGGTTGAAGCCGGCGTCATGGCCTCAAACCCCTTGAACT
>CAJUSN010000026.1 GCA_910589095.1 uncultured Muribaculaceae bacterium | reverse complement strand
AGATATGTATTGATGAACTTGCGGGTGAAACCCGGACGTCCCTGAGTAGCCTGAAGCGTGAAGCCATTTGAGTTATGAACATTTCCATTGATAGCTGCTTGGAAGGAGATCGCGAGAATATACTCGTCCGGATCGGCTACTTCCTTCACAAAGAGGTTCTGATAGTCAGCGGAAGGATTACCGGTGGAGTAAAGCTTGTATTCACCACGATTCATGAGGGTTTCAGCAGCATCGGCAGCCTGCTGGAGATAGTAGCGATAGTCATGCTCTTCAAATTCAACTCCATGATATTTGCGGAAAGTACCTTCAAAAAGGCAGAATTCCGCTTTTAGGGCAAGAGCAGCACCTATAGTAAGGCGGAATGGAGCATCGCTTTCATCTTTTTTTGCAGGGAGGTTAGCGATTGCAAAATCGATATCCTCCATCATTTTTGTCATGATGTACTCACGGGAGTCACGAGGATTGTAGAGTTCGGCATCTGATGAAAAGAGCTCCTTGTCAATCCAGGGCACATCACCGAATCTCTTTACTTTCTCAAAATAAAAGAAGGCGCGGAAGAAACGAGCTACAGCAGAGTATCTTGCTACCGCTGCTTCATCATCACACTTGTACATGTTACCGAGAAGAGTATTAATACGGCGAAGGTCACCCCAAGACCATCCACCACCACTGGTTGGAACAGAACGTCGTTTACCGGCCTGCATAAGGGTACTCAATTCTTTTGTCACAAGAATATCACTTGTTTCATTAAAGATTGACTTGTCCAAAAGATTATTATAGAGCGGGTCGGAGAACAGTTCCAGGGCATTCGCATCGCCGAAGTATTGTTCATCTGTCAGTTTGTCCTTGGGAGTCAAGTCCATTGCATCCTCACAGGAAAACAACCCGATACAAAGGGCAAATATAGCTGGAATAATTAACTTTTTCATTGTAAAAATGTTGTTGTAAGGATTAGAATGAAACATCAAGACCGAACATGTAAGTCTTTGGCCAGGGATAGAAGGCATTCTGATGTTCGTTGGTGCTACGGTTGAGCACAGCTTCAGGATCGACATAGCGCGAATTCTTCTTCAAGGGCGACCAGTAGCAGAGGTTTTCACCGGTGAAATACACGCGAACCTTGTCAATGTAGGCTTTCTTTGTCCACTTGGATGGAATAGTATAACCCACGGTAAGATTCTTGAATCGGAGATAGCGGAGATTCTGGAGATAGCGGTTGTTAATGCTGGTTGACTGCTTGAGGTTGTAAGAAGTGGCAGCATAAGCAACAGGACGGGGGAAATAAGCATCGGGGTTATCCTCTGACCAGATCTTGTCGGCAAAATCAGTGGGGATAAACGACATGTAAGGATAACCGTACATACCCCAGAAACTCATCATCTGACCGTGGGGGTAGAGATAGTGGTTACCGGTACCCTGGAAGAATACAGAAACGTCAAATCCGAAGTAGCGGATAGAGGCTGTGATACCGTAAGAAAGACGGGGCAGCGAGTTTCCGAGTTTCTTGAGGTCACCATGGTTATAGAGAGAGTTCACAGGAACTTTCTTCCACTCAGATTTTTCCTTATTATCTTCAAGATCTTTGTTTGCTTCTTCCCATCCGGGATCGCCTTTTACAAGGAATGTGCCTTTGCCATTGGTAATCATGGTTGAGTTACCATTGTTGACAGCGCCGTCACCATTAACGTCCACGAAGCGGACGTCACCGGCTTGATAACCACCGGGAAGGCCGTAGGTCACATAGGTTAAATCGACATTTTCCTGATATTTCTTAGCCTCTTCATCGCTTTGGAAAAGACCATCTATGGTGTATCCCCAAATATCACCCATGTGCATTCCGGGGTAATAGTAATTGTAGACCTTACCATCGTCGTTGTAAGTAAGCAGGTAATTGGCGTTGTTCTCGAACTTGGTGATCTTTGAATCATAGTTAGAGAGATTGAAGCCAACGCTATAGGTGAACGGTTTGCCGAAGAGCATAAAGCTATCGTTCCAGTTAAGTGAAAGTTCATAGCCCTTGGTGCGCATATCGGCATTGTTCATCTGAGGTACTGAAGCACCGTAAACGCCCGGGAGTGCCATACCGTCAGTTAACATGCCCTTTGTGTCACGGACATAAACATCGCCGGTAAATGAGAGGCGGTTATTGAAGAAGCTCAGGTCAAGACCGAGGTCCCATTGATTTGCTTTCTCCCAAGTGAGGTCGCCTGCAATAGGAGCACCGATAGAGGTGTATTTACCGGGAACAGTTGAATTACCGAATGAGAAGGAGTTGAACGAGTAAGTATTTACGAGGCGGAGGAATGTGTAATACGAGCTTACGTTCTGGTTACCAAGGCTACCGTACGAAACACGGATTTTAGCATTGGAGAGCCAATCGCGGGTTGATTCCATGAATGATTCCTCAGAAAGACGCCATCCGAGAGATCCGGAGGGAAACCATCCCCAACGGTGACCGCGTGCGAAACGTGAAGATCCGTCGTAACGACCGGAGAGTTCTACAAGGTATTTACCTTTGTAGTCATAATTGATACGGCCGAAGATACCCTGAAGCACATATTCATTCTGTCCACCGGAAACTGTTGCGACCTGCTGCCCGGCTTCATCAGTACCTACAAGATTAAAGTCATCAAGATCCGGAGTGATAAGATTCTGAGCATCGGCGGAAATGTTCTTGATGTTCATTGCCTCGTAGTTGTAACCGGCCATAACGGTAAGGTTGTGATCCTCGTTGAAAGTATCAGTGTAAGTAGCGAAAGCATTAACAGAATAGTAATTGCGAGTACCTACTGATTCTTCAAGATGGTTTAGACCTGCACCTGAGACATAGGAACCGAGAGGACCATCGGGGTACTCGCGATAATACATGTTGTTGGCACGATGTGTGTTACGTGTTTGATAGAAGCGATAGGTGAAGTCTCCTACAATGGAGAGTTGCTTTATGGGGGTGATTGTCAAGCGGGTTGTATTGGTGAAGTCAGTCTTACGATTAAGATTTCGATGAGAGCCTTCGCCAAGAAGGATGTGACGCCCATTAGCGATTTTATAACCAGTATAAGGTGTTGCATACAACCATGTTCCGTCAGGGTTCTTCATAGGGAAGCAAGCGAGACCATGGCGAGCTGAATAAGCGAAAGTATCTTCAATCGAACCATTTCCTTGGAATTCGTAGGTCGAGCCGAAGAAAGAGGTATTGTTAGAGAGCGACGCCCATTTGTTGATTGCGAAATCAATTTTAGAGCGCAAGTTGTAACGTTTATACTTATCGGGATTTTGCTTAACTACACCATCTCGGTATTCAAGTCCGCCGGAAAGGAAGTATTTGAACTTATCTTTGCCTCCTGAAAATGAGATATTGTGCTGCTGTGTGGGGTGAGTATCACGGTAGAGCATGTGATACCAATCGTAGTTTCCGTAATAAACCCACTGGCGCTTTCCGTTGCGGGTCTCTTCAACTATCCAGGGACGGTCGGGGTTTTCGGTCTTGTCGTTGACACGAGCAAGGAGCTGCTGCATGTCATAGTCAGTATATGATATATAGTCTGTCTTACTGTTGCCTTGCCAGAACTGATTGACAAGAGCTGCTGACCAGTAGCCCTGAGTCACGAAGTCAGTGGGAGTGGTACCTGTTTCCCAACCTACGCGACCATTATAACGTACGGTTGACTTACCTTCATTGTTCTGACCGGATTTGGATGTGATCAATACAACACCGAATGCAGCGCGTGCACCGTAAACGGCAGCTGCCGAAGCATCCTTGATAACAGAAACAGACTCAACGTCGTTGGGGTTAACAGAGTCGATTTCACCGATAGAACCGTCAATAAGGATAAGCGGACCGGCAGAGTTGATTGACTCCTGACCGCGGATATTGATAGTGGCACTCTGTCCGGGAACACCTGACGAGGTGGTGATGTTAAGACCGGCCACCGAACCCTGAAGCATATTGCTGACAGAGGTCACGGGGCGGTTCTCGAGTTTCTCGCCATCGATACTTGCCACGGCACCTGTAAGGTTAACTTTCTTCTGCGTACCGTAACCGATAACCACGGTTTCCTCAAGCATCACAGAATTTTCTTTCATCACTACGTCCACATTCGTCTGGCCCGGCTGGACGGTAACCGTCTGCTCATCAAAACCGATGTAGGTGAATTTGAGAACAGTGGCCTTGTTGGGGATTTTGAGGGTGAATTTACCGTCAATGTCGGTCATACAGCCCACTTGGGAGCCTTTCACCATGACTGAGACTCCAACCAATGGTTCGTCGGATGTGTCGACTACCAAGCCGGACACAACTCTATCTTGTGCCGCAAGCCCGAAGGCCGATGCCAACAACATGAAGAGTGTCAGAATTAAGGTTCTTACTTGTTTCATATTACTGTTTTTGATGGTTTACTATCAACTGTGTATTGCGCTGGTAATTTATGATTGGTTGTGTATTGCGCTGGTAACCCGAAATTCATCGCGATGAACGGGTCAAGGTATTTATTTTTGAAAAATCTGTTTCCTCTCCGGCCATTAAAGCCGAAGAGGAAATCAGAAAGTTGTTTGCCATTATCTGAACTTGTAGGCATCAACCGAGAATGCTTTCGGACGGGCCATATTCTCAGTCCAAGTGTTGCCGAATTCATCCTTCACGGTAATCACGAGATCCGTGTCGGCATCAGGAGCGGTTACTTTGAAGAAGTGATTGAAGTTCTGAGTTATGAAGTTGGGGGCGTCGGTTATGCTTGAGTCATTGAATTTCTTCACTGACATAGCGGCGATGTGGAGGGGGTCATAAGCCATCACAGGAGTAACGGTGAGGTTGCGGCCATCCTGAGTCTTCACGCTGACTGTCCATTTGGCATTGTAGTTCCAAACGTTGATGAGCACTTCATTATTTTTCTTATCGGGATAAGCGGTAATGTAGCGCTGGAATGAAGCGCGAGCCTTAGTGGCGGAAGCCGAAAGATTGGGAACATCGGCAAATGAGAAGCTGACGTTGTTGAGGTCGTAGCTGCGGAACTGAACGCTCTCATCCATAAGCGTGCCCTTATATATATAAGAAGGTGTCTTGCCTTTGAAATCCCAAATGGCATAGCCTGCGGGGGTACCGTCGGGTGCCATCAGACATCCGGGTGAAAGATAACCGGACCACCACCAGTCGCCGCATACAGCGCCAACGTTGTGCTCATACACGTTGTTTCCTTGCGTAACTGCATCGGAAGGAGTGATATTGTAATTTTTGTGAGTGTGACCGGTCACGAAGTGTACCTCATAGCCGCTGAGCACGCTGAGAAGTTCGTTTCCATTTTTGAGGTCCATATAGAAGCCGGTAGCTGAGCCGGGATAATAGAGAGGCGCATGCATCATGAGCACTATGGGGGTAGACTTATCAACATACTTGAGATCGTTGGCCAACCAGGTAAGCTGTTCGTTAACAACCTGCTGCACATAGTTACGTGAAGTTGTTCCGTCATATGTGCTGCAGTCAATATTGTCAAGCACCACGAAGTGAACCTGACCGATGTTAAACGAATAGTAGTTGGGGGAGATGGTGGTGCGATACATCATTTTCGCCGCCACATTATTAGTTGCAAGATAATCGTTGTCATGATTACCGATGATATGGAAAATCTGCATGTTCTTCACCTTGTCGTTGATTGTTTCGCGATATTCAGCAAAGCCATACTTCTTGGTGTACCAATAGATATCCCAGGTCATGTCACCAAGTGTGATACCGTACACGTTTTCTGTGCCGTGGGTGGTACGATATGTGGTGATATCTTTGGTTAGGTCATAGAACTGATTGAGATCGTTTGTGCGGTTAGCAAGGTGCATGTCGCCCAGGAACAGAATCTTGAAATTCTCCTGACCGCTCACGGGAGTAATGGTGAAGTCAATGCGTTCGGGAGCGGTGTCGCCCAGCTTGGTGGTTTCATATATACGGGGGAACACGCCATCGGCCTGTGCCTCATAATTAGCAGGCAGGGTGAAGAACACATAGCCGAGCTGTTTCTTGGATTTGAGCTGATAAACACCTTCAGCATCGGTAACTGCAAATTCGTAACCGTCAGAAACAATCACGTCTTTCACACCGGTTCCATCGGGAGTGCCGATAAAGCCATAGACGGTTGCGCCTTCAGCGGGGTTGATAATACGGTCAACGAAACGGATTGAAGCGGTACCGAAACTTTTCTTGCGCTCACCTCTTTTAATTGCTATACGATAGTTGCCGTCGGCAAGTTTCTTGGGGAATGCAACGCTGAAGCTCTCAGCAGAAGAATTGGTAATAGCAGCTTCATACGAGAGGCCATCGGCATTTTCAAGCAGAAAACGGTCAGAGGTCAACGGAGCTTTGCCATTGTTCACTGTAAAAACATAGTCGGCGTTTCGCGGAGCTACGATTGAAGCGGGAAGTTGGAAATCGACATCAAAAGCTGTTGTCTCAGTCCCCTCCGGTTCATCCTTGTCGGAGCAACTTACGAGTGCGGCCGGCAGAAACACCACCAGCCAAACTAACAAAAAGTACTTTAAACGATCCATTTAATCTATTAGAATTATGATATTTGCCGTATTTTGAAACCGACTATTTGCCGGAGATTGGTAACGCGAAAAGTTGACAAACATTTTTTAGGTTAACAAAATTCAATTTTAATAAAAAATCAAATAACTCTTAAAAAAGAATCAAAAACTCCCGAAAAACGGTGGTCAAACTCATCTTTTCTATCAAATTGTCATCGGCAAAGATAGCTACTTTATTTGAAAGAAACCAAATTTTTCCTTTATAAAAACAAAAAAATCTTTCGTTTTCAATAGAATTTTAACGAAATCAATTTCGCTAACGAAATTTTAAGGTTTCGTTTTGCAATTTAACATCAATTGTTAACGAGGCTCAAAACCCGCTTTCAGGTTGATTATATGATAATTACAAATCACACTCCGAAACATTTCCAAAACCGTTTGCTAATTTTATGTTAAAATTGACGTAAGTCAACCTGCTGTATTGCATTGCAAGAAATAAATCGCTAACTTTGTAAAGATGTGAAAGCCACTCAACAGATTACAACCGAATTCTTGACCTATATCAAATTTCATGAAACTTACAGGCATACTTCTCCCTGCTGCCATGCTGACCATAACCGCAGCATGCTCCACCGGGAACAAAACCACGACAGACGACTACGCATCGAAGGTAAACCCCTTCATCGGCACCGATTTCACCGGCAACACATATCCGGGCGCTCAAGCCCCCTTCGGGATGGTGCAGCTCAGCCCCGACAATGGGCTCCCCGGATGGGACCGCATTTCGGGCTATTTTTACCCCGACAGCACCATAGCCGGTTTCAGCCACACCCACCTCTGCGGAACAGGCGCCGGCGACCTATACGACATTTCATTTCTCCCGGTTACCCTACCCTATAAGGAGGCCGAGGCGCCACTTGGCATCCACTCCAAGTTTTCACACGACAGCGAAGAAGCTGAAGCAGGATATTATAAGGTTACACTTGAGGACTATGGAATCGATGTGGAACTCACAGCCACCGAGCGCACCGGTATTCAACGCTACACCTTCCCCGGAGGTAAAGCAGCCATACTCCTGAATCTTGCAAAAGCCATGAACTGGGACGCAACCGTCGACACCCGGATTGAAATCGTTGACTCGGTAACGATACAAGGCTACCGAATGTCGAACGGGTGGGCACGCGACCAGCGGGTCTACTTCCGCTCTCGCTTCTCGAAACCTTGGCAGAGCGTAAAGATTGACACTTCGGCAATTCTTGATGCCGACAGCAAACTCCCCACCGGTGGTATCGGTACGGTTGCGCAATTCAATTACGACACCGAGAAAGACGAGCAGATCACAGTGACCACAGCCATCTCGGGCGTCAGCCTCGAAGGGGCCGCTCTGAACCTCAACACAGAAGCGCCCACAGATGACTTTGACAAGTACCGCGCGGCCACCCGCGACAACTGGAACTCGCAGCTTGGGAAAATAGAGGTGACCGGCGACAGCATCAACGATGTGGTGAACTTCTACACAGCACTCTACCACACCATGATAGCCCCAACCATATTTGGCGATGTCGATGGAGGCTACCGCGGTCCTGACGGAAAGAATCACAAGGCAAACGGATGGACCAACTATTCCACATTCTCTCTTTGGGACACATTCCGAGCCGCCCATCCCCTCTTTACTTATACCGAACCGGAACGCACAAACGACATGGTCAAGTCCTTCCTGGCATTCTACGAACAAAACGGACGGCTACCCGTGTGGAACTTCCAAGGCGTAGAAACAGACATGATGCTCGGTTACCACGCCGTACCGGTAATTGTTGATGCATACTTGAAAGGGATAGGCGATTTCGACGCTGAAAAAGCACTTGAGGCATGCGTGGCCACCGCCAACATAGATGCATATCGCGGAATCGGCCTGTACAAACAGCTCGGCTATGTGCCCTATGATGTTGTTGACAGCTATAATTCAGAGAACTGGTCACTCTCACGCACACTCGAATATGCCTACGATGACTACTGCATTGCACGCATGGCCGAAAAGATGGGCAAGAAAGATATTGCCGAGGAATTCTATGCACGCTCTAAAAATTACAAGAACCTCTTCAACACAGCCAACGGCTTCATGGTTCCCCGCGACTCCAAGGGCGGATGGCAGCCGTCATTCTCCCCCGATGAATACACCCCCCACATAAGCGAAAGCAACGGATGGCAGTACCTTTGGTCTGTACAACACGACATTCCCGGAGTCATTGACCTGATGGGCAAGGACCGATTCACCCAGAAACTCGACTCTATGTTCACGTACGTGCCCGCCGACAAAGCATCGCTCCCCATCTTCTCCACCGGCATGATCGGCCAGTATGCCCACGGCAATGAACCATCTCACCATGTGATCTACCTGTTTAACCAAATAGGACAACCATGGAAAACAGCTGAATATGCTGCCAAGGTAATGCACGAGCTGTATTTCAACGCTCCAGCCGGGCTGTGTGGCAACGAGGATCTGGGTCAGATGTCGGCCTGGTACGTGATGAGCGCAATGGGATTTTATCCTGTCGATCCGGTGAGCGGACGTTACGAAATAGGCACTCCCCTCTTCAAGGAGGTTAAAATGCATTTGTCCAACGGAAACACCTTCACAGTCAAAGCGCCCAATGTGAGCCGCGACAATATATATATAAAAGGTGTTAAAGTTAACGGCCAACCTTACTCGGAAAGCTTCATCACTCATGAGCAGATAATGTCAGGCGCCACTGTTGAATTCGACATGACGGACCAGACAGGCATCTGTTGGTACGATCCGAAGGCAAGCAAATGATTCCATTTGCCAAACTGCCATAGGTGTAATGAATTTTGCCGTTTCGGATTTTTTTACTAACTTTGAATAAACAAAAGCAACATAACACTCATGAACAACGACTTTAGAAACTATGCCGTAAAGCATCTCGGTATGAACGGCCTTGCGCTCGACCAGTATGCCGCCGGCATCACTTCAAGCTACATAAACCCCACCATCATTGAGGAACGACAGCTCAATGTGGCTCAGATGGATGTGTTTTCACGCCTCATGATGGACCGCGTAATATTTCTCGGCACCGACGTGAACGATTATACCGCCAATGTGATCCAGGCACAGCTCCTTTATCTGGATTCTACCGATCCCGGTAAGGATGTGAGCATCTACATCAACTCACCCGGCGGATCGGTCTATGCAGGTTTAGGTATATACGACACCATGCAGTACATTTCAAGCGATGTTGCTACCATCTGTACCGGTATGGCAGCCTCAATGGCAGCGGTGCTATTAGTGTCAGGAGCCAAAGGCAAACGTTTCGCGCTGAAACACTCTCGCGTTATGATTCACCAGCCTATGGGAGGTGCCCAGGGCCAGGCAAGCGACATTGAAATCACAGCCCGCGAAATCCAAAAGCTGAAGAAAGAACTCTACACTATCATCTCCGACCATTCAGGCCAGCCATTCGACAAGGTGGAACGCGACAGCGACCGTGATTACTGGATGACAGCCGAAGAAGCCAAGGCTTACGGAATGATCGACGACGTACTCATCAAAGCAAAACATTGATATGAATCATGAAACTCATTTCGGCCTCGTCCCTGTGGGAAACAGCCTGAAATGAGTTTCATTTAGTTTTCCCCTTTACCCGAGCCACATGGCAAAGAAAAAAAACAGCAACAACGACGACTCGTCAATGATACGCTGCTCGTTCTGCGGCACCCCGGCCACCGGCGATCTGGTTTTCGTACCATCGGCCGACGGCTCTTCATATATCTGCGAAAACTGCGTGAAGGCCATTGAGGAAGCTCTCAAAGGCTTCAAGGAATCAAACGGAATGGTTTCAAACGAATCCTCCGATGCCTCCAAGCAGTCTCTTGACAAAGTTCCCAAACCGAAAGAGATCTTCGAGTTCCTCAACTCCTATGTTATAGGTCAGGAATCAGCCAAGCGCTACCTCTCAGTAGCAGTGTACAACCACTACAAACGTCTTGCCCAGAAAAAGGACGATGAAGTGGACATCGAGAAGAGCAACATAGTGATGGTAGGCCCTACTGGTACTGGCAAAACTTTATTGGCCAAAACAATAGCCCGTCTTCTTGACGTGCCGTTTACCATTGTGGATGCCACAGTGCTCACCGAGGCCGGATATGTTGGCGAAGATATAGAGAGTTTACTCACTCGTTTGCTTCAGGCCGCCGATTACGATGTCCAAAAGGCCGAACGTGGCATTGTGTTCATTGATGAGATTGACAAGATTGCCCGCAAAGGCGACAATCCCTCCATTACACGCGATGTGAGCGGCGAAGGCGTTCAGCAAGGATTGCTCAAGCTACTGGAAGGCTCCATTGTCAATGTACCCCCGCAAGGCGGACGCAAACACCCCGAACAACGCATGATCCCCGTTGACACAAAGAACATCCTCTTCATCTGCGGCGGAGCGTTTGACGGGATAGAGCGCAAGATAGCCCAGCGACTCAACTCGCACGTGGTTGGCTACAGCAACAAGGCGCGTAAGGGAGTGGACCGCGACAATTTCCTGCAGTATGTCGCACCGCAGGATCTCAAGTCATTCGGTCTCATACCGGAAATCATTGGCCGATTGCCGGTTCTCACCCATCTTGAGCCGCTTGACCGCGATGCGCTTCGCAGAGTGCTCACCGAACCAAAGAACGCCATAGTGCGCCAATATGTCAAACTCTTTGACATGGACGGTGTTGAGCTCACGTTCAGTCCTGAAGCTTTGGACCTCATTGTTGACAAGGCCATTGAATACAAACTTGGCGCCCGCGGCCTCCGCTCTATTGTAGAGACCGTGATGATGGATGCCATGTTTGAGATTCCCTCTTCAGAAACAAAAAAATTCGAGGTTACAGCCGAGTACGCTCTCAAGAAACTCGAAGAAGCCAATTTTGAAGTCAACAACAACTGATATATCCCCGTACACGAACCCTTTCACACCCTCAAGTATTTCTCATCGCTCTCAGTTTAAAGCCTCTTCACCTTTCAACCACTAATCTTGCCATGTTCAGCCCCTCTTCACTCACCTCAGCGCTAAAGCATTACTTTGGCTTCGACACATTCAAAGGCCATCAACAGGCTATAATGCAAAGCCTGCTCGACGGACACGACACATTTGTGCTGATGCCTACCGGCGGCGGAAAATCGCTCTGCTACCAGCTTCCGTCGCTGCTTATGGAGGGGACGGCAATTGTGATTTCGCCCCTCATTGCGTTGATGAAGAATCAAGTTGACGCGATGAGAAATTTCAGCGAGGATGACGGAATTGCTCACTTTCTAAATTCATCGCTCAACAAAACGGCGATTGACCACGTTAAATCCGACATCCTCGCCGGAAAAACAAAATTGCTGTACGTGGCTCCCGAATCGCTGTCGAAAGAGGAGTATGTTGAATTCCTGAAAAGTGTGCCCATCTCGTTCTATGCTGTGGATGAAGCCCACTGCATATCGGAATGGGGTCATGACTTCCGCCCGGAATATCGCCGCATTCGGCCTCTGATCAACGAGATTGGCAAATGTCCTGTGATAGCACTCACCGCAACGGCTACACCTAAGGTGCAACATGATATTCAGAAAAATCTCGGGATGCTGGATGCCAACGTGTTCAAATCGTCGTTCAACCGCGAAAATCTCTATTACGAGATACGCCCTAAAACATCCGAAACCGACAAGGAAATCATCCGTTTCATAAAAGGAATGGAAGGCAAATCGGGCATCATTTACTGCTTGAGCCGAAAAAAGGTAGAGGAGCTTGCACAGATGCTTGTTGTGAACCAAATCAAAGCCCTCCCCTACCATGCCGGCATGGACAGCGCTACCCGATCGGCAAATCAGGACGCATTCCTGTATGAACAAGTGGATGTCATAGTGGCCACGATAGCTTTCGGCATGGGTATCGACAAGCCGGATGTGCGTTTTGTTATCCATTATGACATGCCCAAATCACTTGAAGGCTATTATCAGGAAACCGGCCGCGCCGGACGTGACGGAGGCGAAGGAAGGTGCATAACATTCTATTCGGCCAAGGACCTGCAGAAAATGGAGAAATTCATCCAGAACAAGCCACTCTCAGAGCAAGAGATTGGCCGGCAGCTTCTGGCTGAAACTGCAGCCTATGCTGAATCAAGCGTGTGTCGCCGACGCACACTGCTTCATTATTTCGGAGAAGAATATTCCACAGATAATTGCGGAAATTGCGACAACTGTCTCAATCCCAAAAAACGTGTTGACGCCCGCGAAGATTTGCTGGCAGTGCTTGAGACCATAGCATCGCTGAAAGAGAAATTCAAGACGGAGTATGTGATCGACGTGCTACGCGGCCGTCTCACAAACGACATACGCTCATACCATCACGAGGAACTTGAACTTTTCGGATGCTTCAAGGAAGCACTCCCGCGTCATCTGAACGCCGTGATCCGTCAAGCCATTATTGGAGGATACATAGAGCGCGATATTGAGAACTTCGGATTGCTCCGCCTCACTGACAAGGCCCGTGAATTCATCAAACGCCCCACGGATTTCACCATTGTGGAAGATGTGGAATTCAATGACTTTGAAAGCGACGATAATGTAAAATCCGGCGCATCATGTGCCGCTGACCCGGAACTCTTTGCAATCCTGCGCGACTTGCGCAAATCTGTTGCCGGACGCCACAACCTACCCCCTTACGTCATTTTCCAAGATCCCTCGCTTGAGGCAATGTCAACCACATATCCCATCACCATCGAGGAGCTTTCCAACATTCCCGGTGTCGGAGCCGGCAAAGCCAAACGCTACGGGAAAGAGTTTGCGGAGGTAATACGTAAGCACGTGGAAGCCAACGGAATTGAACGGCCGGCCGATTTTGTGGTACGGACTGTAGCTAACAAAAGTAAGCTGAAAATATCACTGATTCATTCCATTGACCGCAAAATTCCTCTTGACGAGCTTGCTCAGTCCAAAGGTTTGTCCATGACAGAGCTGATGGATGAGATAGAAGCGATACTCAACTCCGGCACAAAAATAAACATCAGCTACTACATGGACGATATCCTTGATGACGACCAGCAGGATGACTTGTTCGAATATTTTCGCGAAAGCGAGTCAGGCTCACTCAAGGAAGCCTATTCGGAACTTTGCGATGAATACACCGAGGATGAAATCCGGCTCATGCGCATCAAATTCATATCCGAGATGGGGTATTGACACATGGCTATAAACTGCAGACACTTCATAAGATGAAAGAGATAATCCGATACTCAAACGTTGACATAGTGCGCCAGGATATCCGTGTGCTCAAAGGTGTGGACCTCTCTATCAAAGCCGGAGAATTCCTGTACATAACCGGTAAAGTTGGAAGCGGTAAAAGCTCATTGCTGAAAACCATGTATGCAGAAGTTCCTATCGCTGCCGGCAATGCACGCGTTCTTGATTACGACCTTGAAAGTATAAAAGACAAGGATATACCCTTTTTGCGCCGTCAGATAGGCATAGTGTTTCAAGATTTCCGCTTGCTCAATGACCGTAACATCATGGCCAACATGGAATTTGTGCTTAAAGCCACCGGATGGACAGACAAATCGGATATCGAGGAGAGAATTGAGGATAGCCTCAAACAGGTGGGAATGCTCAACAAGAGCTATAAAATGCCCTATGAACTGTCAGGCGGCGAGCAACAGCGCATAGTGATAGCCAGGGCAATGCTCAATGATCCGAAACTCCTTTTGGCCGATGAGCCAACAGCTAATCTGGACCCCAATACGGCCAATCAGATCATGTCACGACTGATGGATATCAGCCGCAAAGGCACCACAGTCTTGGTTTCCACCCATAATCTATCTCTGAGCGAAAATTTCAAAGGTCGAATACTCACTTGCTCCGACCGCCGGATCACCGAATAGCGTCATCAATCAATATGAAAGGAGCCCAATAGTACGGGGCATCATACTTGATGATACGCGGTTCTGCCGCTTTCTCCCTTGCAAGTGTACGTGGCGAGAACTTATAATATGTTTCCTCTGCGTTATATTGGCGTAAGGCCCTTTGCGCACCGGTATAGGCTTCATATTTGGTCCTGCCATTGTTAAGAAGACGGTGAAATTCCTGCATGAAAAGCATTGTAGACTTATCATTTACTGCCCAAAGTGTTGCGAGGACAGCGGGCACCCCGGCATTTTTCAATCCCCTTACAAGTCCGGCTGCACCCTCATCCACAATGTTACCCTGTGCGGTCTGACACGCCGACAATATAACGAAGTCGACTTGGGAAAGGTCCATATCGCATATCTCACGCGCCGACAACAGTCCATCCTCGCCCTTCGCTACGGTTAAAGCTTTATTGGCCCCGGTCAGAGCCAAGCCCGAAGCATAGAGCGATACATCATGAATCGAACTGTCAGCACTCAGTTCAGGCCGTGGCCTGATACCCATGGTCAAAGCATAACCATGTGTTGCCACATGAACAAGTCCATATTCCGGCATTTTTTGCTTAAGATTGTGCTCACCAGCTTCATGCCAAAGGTCAGAACCGACGAGAAGATCGTGAATTGAATCCACTTCCGCACGAGTCCCCGGTAAGTACTCGAACTTGATGGCATCGCCACCCCGAAGCCTCAATATCTCGGCTGCTTCACGAGAAGGCTCAGCGCCATCGGTATCGTCAGGCAATGTATAATAGTTAAGGCCTCCTATCAGCAAAGCTCCTTTCCCTGCCGATTTAACAGGAAGCTCCGTCAGCGACAATGTAGACGTCACGCGGTGTAATTCCGGGTGTGACTCATTACTAAAAGGCATATTCTCAATTCCCCAAAAATTGATTATCCCTTCAGGCGCGAAGAATAGTCTGCGTGTTTCGCGAGGCATGGCTTGAAATATCGGAGCCCATATAGCATCTGCAATCAGAGTATCGCCGTACAAAGCATCCTTATCTTCCCGACGCTCGCTCATTATGGCATCATAAATAGATTTGCCACTTGTCAAGGTTGTCTCTTTCAAGAATGCCTCCGAAAACAATTTCACGAATTTCGCGTCACCTCGCTTCGGTAGGACTATGGCAGCGTACTGCGTTTGCCGATCAGAATCGGGATATGTCACAAATTCAACAGCGACATCACCGGATCCTTTCATAGCTTTGCGCACAGACAGCGGAGTCATGGCCAACTTACGCCTTGAATTGTCTGTATCGCTCGCACCAAGGAGCGAAGTCTGGCGTCGAAAAAGCGCTACTTCATACAAAAATTCAGGCGCAAAGTCCTCAAGGATAAAGCATTTTGAAAGCATCGGCTTCTCTTTAAGCCAAAGATTGAGGCGCTCTTGACGAGTCATACCGTCAAGCCGCTGTGCTATAATGTCCCGCTCTAAATTAAAATATTCTTTAAAACATCTTACTGCCTGCTCTTTAAGCCCGATTCTTGAAAGTATTTCACCCTTCTTCCGCAGACATATAGCATAATCTGCGTTCTTTTGCGGTTTGAACCAAGATTCAGCCGTATTAATATGTTTTAAAGTATTTTCCATCCTTCCCAACCGCGACTCCGAAAGAGCGAAATTGGCCAATGTACGATAGTATGCCAGAGAATCAGGTGAGAGCGGAAGCGCCGCGTCGAAAACCTCGGCGGCTTGTTGATAAAGCCCCGTTTCGTAAAGGATAAACGCCTTGTTCTGTAGCGCTACAAACCTCAACCCTGCATCAACTCCTTCAAGTGAAAGGCAAGAGTCAAGTAATGCCACACATTGTTCTGGAGAAGATCGCCCAAGATAATATGCCGCATGCGATTTATTAATGAGCTTGTGGGGCAGCGCGCGGGTGCCGGTAATGTTTTCCAAACACTCTAAAGCACGCTCATACCCTCCCCCCTCAATCAGATTATTACTGTAGCTGAGCAATATATTATCGCGCTGCGACGCCGTGCCGGCATATTTCAGAGCCTCTTCAAAAGCCCTGTTAGCTTCCCATATATTTCCCATACGGCTATGACACGTGCCAATATCCGAAAGTGGCACCGCGCGCATACTGTAAGGCAGTGTCTCTACATATCCATTCAAAAACTTTATCGCCTCATCGTACTTTCCTTCACCGTACAGTTCCTGAAAACGACTATACCCACCATTTCCTTCTGCAGCCCCAACCTTCAGTGACACTCCCGATAAAAGCAGAAGAAACAAAATGCATATATGCCGGCGCTTCATAATCAATGGCTCAAAATCAATTGGAATAAACATATATCGTTGCGGGAGTTTCGGTATCATTACTTATTGTCAATGTATGAGCCGCCTTGACGGTCGGGGCGACCCATTTTGCTACCAAAAGATTATCGCCATATTTTACCGGGTTAATCTCCGGATTAGACTCTTCGCGTATATCCAACCCAATTATAGATCCCGGTTCACCGATGGCAAACAGATGACACTTCCCCCTCATCTTTACACTGTAGGTAGCCGACGATTTAGGAGCCAGGCGCATCCTTATAACTTTACATTCCGAAGGAAAAGAGCGCATTAGCGGAGGTAAATCCACCACCGGAGCTCCGCATCGCGCTTCCAGCCACTCATGGCCATATACATCACTGAAGTCAAAACACTCATCAATGGGCAGCAATGCCGATACATCAATAGCCGTAGTTATCATGTTACCCACCACTACCGGCTTAGGTGGGATATTTTCATTTCGGTTCAGACTGTCCACAGCCATACCGACCATCATGCAATCATTTTCCTGTACTCCCCGGGCAAGCATTACACACCCGTTGAGCAAGCGTTTTAGCGACGGGTCGAAATCTGAGCTATACGTGTCCAGCGACTCCTGCGCCATCAGCACATTTGCCGAACATAATAAAAAGATATTCAACAGTAATACTATTTTTTTCATCTTTTACGGTCTTATTTCAAAATGAATCAATCATGATAAACGATGCCCATGTGTCCTGATTGGGATATTTGGTACGTATCTCCGATTGCGCTTCTCGGAGAGCGGCTCGTTTACTTTTCCCATCCTTGATAAAATGGTTATAGAATGTTATCATCATGTCAGCGGTTGCCTCATCAGCCACTTTGTTAAGGCTCACCAGCAGCGACCTTGCACCAGCATTCTTAAAACCACGCTGCAAGCCAAAAACTCCGTCATTGCCCAACTTCCCTAATCCGCTCTCACATGCCGACAACACTACCATATCGCACCTGTGGAGCGACATCCCTGCTATTTCATCGGCGTTGACAACGCCTTCGTTGTCAGCTATATCATCATACAGATTGGCT
This sequence comes from uncultured Muribaculaceae bacterium, assembly GCA_910589095.1. Taxonomy (GTDB): domain Bacteria; phylum Bacteroidota; class Bacteroidia; order Bacteroidales; family Muribaculaceae; genus Paramuribaculum. Next base: position 2,825 of record CAJUSN010000026.1, on the reverse strand, counting down.
CCGGCAAAAGCAAGTATACTGTTGGACATAGCATCCGACTCTGTGGATTTTTGACTCGCTAAAAAGGCGCCGTGTGTTGCTATATGCAGCAGATTCACATTCTCCATATCTTCACTCAAGAAAACAGACTTAGTTGCGTCGGTACCTGAATATGGCTTGACCACACAATCCTTATATTTCATTTTCAATGTCTCACCTATACCTGCAATCTCACGTCCGGTATGTGCCAACGGTGCGAACGCTTCGCCATCTGATTCTCTAACGCCGTGAGAATCCTGTGCCACCTCTCCTGAATAATCGATTTCTCCAAACAGTGCGGCCAGACGCAGAGGCTCGCTCTTATGCTCGCGACACAATTCGCGCGTCGATGACACCCTACACATTTCCAACTGTTCCGACAATGGTTTGCCACCATAGCTGAGATATTCTATTCCGACGTTGTGGAGCACACCGTCAGGAGCAAAATATATGCGGCTCTTACCGGGAACTGTTTTCAATATGTTGCCCCATACTTTTTCGCCATACACATCTTTGGCGAACTTATCACGGTCAGCTATCATATCATTCAACTGAGCTACCGTGCCCACCGGAACTCCAACACCCGTAGGGTATTCCTTGCACACCAGTACAGCCGCTATCATATCGGCAGATGGAACTGTACCTGTAGCCAACCTGACAAACTCCACTGCCATTTCCTTATCAGTCAGAGCCCGGGCAACATCCGCCGTAGTGTATCTCAAAAAATCGGTATAAACCCCTTTCGTAGCCGACTCCCTTGCCAAGTTCAACTGCATGGACTCTGTTTCGCGTATCAGCTCCAAGATCTCCCCGACAGGCTTACCCTGCTGCCGCATGCTCTCCAATTTGATCAAATTACTCTTTATTTGCTCATAAGCTGACTTCATGGCCGGTGTCCCGTAACGGTTGAGCATCTTGTCAAACTCCACTCCTGATGAAAGCAGTATGCCCTTTGAAATCAGCTGCCCATCGTATAAAATAGTATATAGCCGACTAAGCTGAGCCGGACTTTTTGATGGCACTTCGCTCATAAGCGCCCCTATCTCATTAATATTAGTAAGTTCGCGTCGCCATGTAAGCTCACGCTCCTTAGGCGTCTTCAGAAGGAAGTCCTCCATGAGAGCTTCCCTTACAGTGCAGAGATATAGAGAATAATACTCTATACACTTATCGTACTCCTCAAGCTGGCCCTCGCAACCGGCTATGGTAGCGAGCGTACGTGCCTTGGAAAGCTTACCGAGATAATCGCCTCCTTGTTTGAGTCCGGCCAAACTCGCTGTAAGCAACTCTTTAAGCTTCTCAGCCCTTTGCTGCTCGGCGGTGGTATCGGCTTCAGGCAAGTCTTCCGGAGTGCTTCCACTACAGAGAACCGCCATCTTCAGCCCAGCCTCTGCTTGCGCGGCCGCGTCATGTTTGTTCAATTCCCTATACAGATCAATCGCCTCTTGATAATGTGCTATGGCGTCATCATATTCTTTATTGAACTTTTCAACCGTAGCGAGGCCCTCGGTTGCTTTGGCATAATCAGCTGTCCGACCTAGCCCGACAGTTAAAAGATAGTTTTTAAGATGCTCATAACACTCTTTAGATTTAGAATAGTCTTTCTTTGCTTTGTACGCCTTACCAAGCTCTTCAAGTGAAGAGATTTTAAATTTTTCATCATACCCATACTCGTCCACCGCTTCAATTACTTTTTGGTGTGCATCCAAAGACTTGTCAAATTCTTTACCAAGAAAATAACACATACCCGCAAGCCTGCGAAGAGCCACTGATTGCCGGCTCACTCCGACGGTAACATCCAATGCATCCGACGCCATAGCGTAGTATTCCCCTGCCTGAGCATAGTCGTTTTGCGAAGTAAGGAAGCGGGCATAGCGTGAATAGGATTCTGCCTTTTGGCTTTCGGAAAGAGGCATGGCAAAAACTGCGAGATATTCATCCTTGGCATGTGCTGCATCGCCTGTCGCAATATAATACTCCGCACGTTCCAAATGACATTCGGGCGTGGCACATTCTTTAGTCAATTCATGCTGATTGTGCTCGTCCATTAAGCCGAGAAGCCTGTTAACATTAACATCATCACCCGTGGTCATATAGATATTACACAGATTCTCAAGTACAGCCTCATACTCCGCACTGAACTTTTCCACCAATGGTAATGCGAGTTCCAAGTTGCTGGCTGCCTCCTCAAGATTCCCGGCTGAAAGCAACTTTAGACCCTTTACAAGATAGTCATTACCGGTGTCGACAGTCTTTTCTACAGGATGCGTCACAGGTGCCACAGTTTTGCTCCATACACCTCCCGCCGACGACATCAATGCCATTACAGCTACTGCACGCAAGATGGATAGTCTATTATTCATAGCAACAAAGTTAATGAATATCAACAAAATCGCCAAACATCCCTAAGCTTTTTTATCTATTGACTAAACTAATTTGCATTTTGATTGTCAAAGAATAAAATACCATCTGACAATAGACTAAAAGAGCACGCCTATGAAAAGACATATACTTGCCATTCTTGCTTTTGCAAGCGCAGCTTTAGTCCTTTCACCCTCCGTTGATGCCCAGAGGCACGGAGGCGGAAACCGCGGACAATCGCACTCAACAACATCGTCGCGGCCTTCTGGTCATAGCAATTCATCACGTGGCGGTTCATCACGAGGGTCCGGTTCTACCGTAAGACCAGGACAATCGGGATCTTCGGGATCCCGCCCGTCATCATCGTCGACGCAACATGACCGTCCGTCGGGCAACAGCGGATTCCGTCCGGGTTCGGGTGCTTCATCGCGTCCAGGGGCCGGCAA
>CAJUSN010000025.1 GCA_910589095.1 uncultured Muribaculaceae bacterium | reverse complement strand
ATGCACAGCGAATTCATATCTGTCAGTCGTGAACTCATCGAAGAGCTTTCAAGCACTGAGCGCCCTGTCATAGCCGTGGGCACTACATCAGTGCGCACCCTTGAAAGTCTCTACCATCTTGGGCGGATGGTGATGGATGGTCGCGAGCCTGATGAAGTGCCCCAATGGTACCCCTATCAAGGCACCCTCCCACCTGCCCGCGAAGCCCTCGCCGCCCTTTCCGGCTACCTTCAAGAAAAAGGGCTGGAACGCCTGATGGCATCCACACGCATCATTATAGCTCCGGGCTATGAATATAAAGTGGTGAAAGGTATGGTCACAAACTTTCACCAGCCTCAATCCACCCTGCTGCTCCTTGTGTCGGCATTCACCGACGGCGACTGGAAAAAGATGTATGACCACGCGCTAAAGGGGGATTACCGTTTCCTCAGCTACGGCGACGCTCAACTCTTGCTGTGAAACATCAGGCACGCGAATGTTCCACGAGTTATTGACATTCCACCCCATTTATGAACATTTAACTCACTTTTCCCTCGGAGGCATTTCCGTATTTCACTGAAAACACATTACTTTGCAGTGAAAACGCATATATTCTCCGTATGGGAAAAATTATAGCAATAGCAAATCAGAAGGGTGGAGTGGGAAAAACCACCACAACCATCAACCTCGGGGCCTCGCTTGCAGCCGAGGGGAAAAAAGTGCTCATCATCGACGCCGACCCTCAGGCAAACGCCACATCGGGATATGGCATCAGGCCTGAAGAGATGGCCTCGTCCATATATGAGTGCCTGGTCGACGACTATCCCCTCGCCGGATCTCAGGTTGCAACCTGCATGAAAGGTCTTGACCTTATCGGCTCGCGCATTGACCTTGCTGGGGCGGAGCTGGAACTCATCAATCGCCCTAATCGCGAAAAAGTGATGGCCCATGCCTTGGACGGGGTACGCGACCAATATGACTACATGCTTATCGACTGCTCTCCCTCACTAGGCCTCATAACCGTCAATGCCCTCACGGCTGCCGACTCGGTTATCATCCCCGTCCAAGCCGAATATTTCGCGCTGGAAGGCATCACTAAGCTTATCAACACCATCCGAATTATCAAACCTAAGCTAAATCCTGCGCTGGAGATAGAGGGCTTCCTGTTGACGATGTACGATGCTCGTCTGCGCCTGGCTAATCAGATCTACGAGGAACTTAAAAGCCATTTTGGCGACATGGTGTTCACCACTGTCATACCACGAAACATACGTCTTTCAGAAGCACCCTCGCATGGTCTTCCGGCGCTGCTTTACGATCCTGACAGCCGCGGAGCTACATCACACACCGCTCTGGCTCGCGAAATCATTGCCAAACATCGCCGGGCCGCTCGCAAAAAATAATTACTCCAACCACTCTTCTCAACCTTAATTATATTATATATGGGACCTCGACGCAATGCCCTCGGGCGTGGACTTGACTCTCTGATTTCAATGGACGATGTGCCGGCACGCGGCTCTTCAGCTATCAATGAGATTCCTCTTGACCAGATAACACCGAATCCTGACCAACCACGAATAAACTTCGATGAGGATGCTCTTGACGAACTGGCAGTGTCCATACGCGAGCTCGGCATCATACAACCTCTTTCACTGCGCAAAGTTGGGCCCGACGCCTATCAGATAATAGCCGGCGAGCGACGCTATCGCGCGGCCGCACGTGCAGGACTCGCCTCTGTCCCTGCCTATATCCGCACTGCCAACGAGGCCGAACTCACCGAGATGGCCCTCATTGAAAACATTCAGCGCGAGGACCTCAACGCAATAGAAATTGCACTCACATTCAAGAAACTCATAGATCAATACCAGCTCACGCAGGAACGCCTAAGCGAACGCATCGGTAAAAAGCGAGCCACAATTGCCAATTTTCTCCGTCTGCTCCGCCTGCCGGCTGAGGTGCAGCTCGGCTTGCGTGACAAATTGGTGGATATGGGCCATGCCCGTGCCCTTTTGTCAATCGATGACCCCACACTCCAACTGCGCCTCTACAATAAGATTGTAAAAGAAGGTCTGTCGGTGCGAAAGGTTGAAGAGATGGTGAAACAGCTCAAGGACAACAGCGAGTCAACACCCGGACGCAATAGCAAGACGCGGCAAAATTCCGGCGAATTTGACATTTTGGGTGAACATCTATCGCAGCGCTTCGCCACCCCGGTTACCTTCGCTTGTGGCAAGTCCGGGAAGGGCAAAATCACATTCACTTTTGAAAATGAGAGTGAACTTGAAAGATTAATTACTATCTTTGACAATCTAAAACCTCACGACAACTGACCGAAAGTTGGCGATGTGGCTTCACGAAACCTCGCAACCATATAGTTGCCAGGAATTTACAACACATCAACCACCGCAGTGCAATTTTCTGACATAAAAAAGAAACGGCATCAAACAATGGCTCGCAGCATGATATTTTTCATGCTGTTGATACCGTTTAACATTTTTTCAGCAAATTTGACGTTGGCCCGAAATGCCGGTCTGTCTACACCCGAACACCCGGCTCCCGTCCTCCCTGACACCATCCCCCTCTCCAACGATCCCGCGCCTCAACATTCAGCCGTGGAGGAAGAGTATTTTACCGTCAACGGCGACACCGTGCGTTTCACACCTATCGACACACTCGCCATTGTCGACGCGCCGGGGATGAAGCTGTTCACTGACAGCACCGTGGTAAAGGATGTGAACCCAAACGCAACAAAAGTATTCACTCCTGACCCCATAAGGGCGGTGTGGATGTCGGCACTCTGTCCCGGTTTAGGACAGATTTACAATCGCCGATATTGGAAGCTCCCCATTGTTGTGGGAGGATTTCTTGGTTTGGGTTACGGTGCATCCTGGAACAACGGTATGCTCTCGGACTATACCCGAGCCTATACCGACTTGATGGACAATGACCCGTCAACCAAATCCTACATGGATTTCTTTCCTCCCAACACTGATGAATCAACACTCAACACCACTTGGCTGCAGCAAACGCTCAAAAGCCGCAAAGATTATTATCGCCGCAACCGCGACCTCTGTATAATCTGCATGGTGGGAGTGTATCTCGTGGCGATGGTAGATGCCTACGTAGATGCCTCGCTCTCGAACTTTGATATTTCACCTGACCTCTCCATGCAAGTGATGCCAGCCCTGATTCAAGATCCGCAAAACCGTTTGCCGGCCCTCGGATTCCAGATGGCATTCAACTTTTAACCAATAATGTGTGCAAAATGACCACAATGAGACAATTACTTATCGCTGCTCTGCTTGCCTTCTCAGCCGCTACCGTAGAAGCCGCCCCGGCACCGTCGGTACTTGACATAAAACATTCTTTGCGCGACGATAATGTGCGGCCGTCCGAGAGCTTCGAAACCCAGTCGAGAGTGCTGGAGGAAAACTTCTTCCTACGCAACTACACCGACGCTCGCCCGAACTCAACCGAAATACGCCTGGGCAATGCCGAAGAATACACCCGCAAACTTGCCGAGCTCAACCCCGGCATCGAGATGCCCTATAATCCCGTGGTGGGCAAGCTCATCGACATGTATCTCGGTAAGCGCAGAAGTCTTGTTTCCAACATGCTCGCCCTTCATGATTACTATGGCGACATATTTATCGAAGAGCTTGAAAAAGAGGGCCTCCCCCTGGAATTGCAGTATCTTCCGGTAATTGAAAGTGCCATCAACCCCAACGCCGTTTCGCGCGCAGGTGCCACAGGCCTCTGGCAATTCATGCCTGCAACCGCCAAGGGGCTCGGCATGGAAGTGAGCACCCTTGTGGATGAACGCCGTGATGCCCGTGAATCTTCCCGCAATGCAGCCAGATACCTCAAGCAACTCTATAATATATATGGAGACTGGTCACTTGCCATCGCAGCTTACAATTGCGGTCCCGGTAACGTGAACAAAGCCCGTCGGCGCGCCGGAGAGGCCAGCAGCGACTTTTGGGAGATATACAACTTCCTTCCTACTGAAACACGCGGTTACGTACCGGCATTCATTGCAGCCAACTACGTGATGAATTATCACGATGATTACGGCATACACCGTCCCGTGATAAAGCGACCACTGATTACAGACACCGTTGAAGTCCGCGAACGCGTACACTTCAATCAGATTGCCAATGTGCTCAACATCCCCATTGATGAAATCCGAATGCTCAATCCGCAGTATCGCAAGGATGTGATTCCCGGAAGCCCCACCCGCCCATATCTTCTTACTCTCCCCTCGCAGCAGGTGCTCAGCTATATCTCCTCACGCGATGAGATTCTCGCCTACGAATCGGAGAAATACACCCCTCGCTCCACAGTTGAACTCGGACGAAACAAGAATAAAAACAAAGAGGAAGAGCCTGCCGGGCAGCAACCGGTTGAACAGCCTGCTGAGCAACCGGCCCCCAATCAGCCATCTCAGCAGCCTGTTGTGGCCGATGCCGTCAACAAGCTCACCCACACTGTTGGGCGTGGCGAAGACCTTGGCTCAATTGCCAAACAATATGGTGTAAGCGCCACAGATATAAAAAAATGGAACAACCTTCGCCGAGGAAAGGTGCGTGAAGGAGAACAGCTTGTGATTGAAGTGCGCCAGCGCAACACTGTAGCGGCAGTCAACACCCGAGCTTCCAAAGCTAACTCCTCCGAAGTGCCTGCCCGCCAGACTAAACCGGCCGCTCAAGCATCGCGCAATGAAAATGCTTCCGTGCCTGAACGTACTCGCAACCGCTACTCATCATCATCAACAACAGCTCAGAGTCGTGCAGTGCCACAGCGCAACTCCGAAAAATACAAAAATAAAAAACAGGAAGCAGCCAAGCAGCAGGCAGCCAAAGCTAAGAAGCAGAAGCCTGTGGAGCATACTGTGAAGAGCGGCGAAAGCCTTGAAAAGATTGCCAAGCGCTACGGTACCACCGTTGATGCTCTCCAGAAAGCCAATGGCTTCAAGAAAGGCCAGACCAATCTGCAGATTGACCAGAAGCTGAAAGTGCCCAAGGCAAATGCAAATGCAAACGCTAAAAACAGCAAAAACGCCAAGGCAGAGAAAAACCAAAAGAATTCCAAAAACGCTAAAGCTGACAAAAACACCAAGTCCTCTAAAAACAAGAAGGAAACGGCCAAGTCATCAAAAAAATCGGCAAAGGAGACAAAATCAACATCCAAGAAATCTACCAAAAAGAAAAAATAACCGAGCTGCAACCTTTGCACTCATCACCTATCCACAGCGGTGTGTCGACAATATGTCCGGCACACCGCTGCTCTATTCTTCCCTTCCCAACTTTACAAACATTCAGCTTGCCACCGCAAAAATAGCTGTAGAACATAGTTTTTTGGCAAATTGACAGCGGCACCTTGAAATTTAACTAAATTTAAGGTCTGTGTTTTCATCCATCCTCCGGTTTTATTCATTATATTTGCAGCGTAACTACAAACATAAAGTCATAACCACATAAAAAATGGATATTAACAAAATCATGGCTTCTCTCGAGATGAAGCATCCGGGAGAAAAAGAGTATCTACAGGCCGTAAAAGAAGTGTTGATTTGCGTGGAGGATGTTTACAACCAGCATCCCGAATTTGAAAAAGCCCGCATCATTGAAAGAATGGTGGAGCCTGACCGCATCTTCACTTTCCGTGTTACCTGGACTGATGATCATGGCGATGTTCAAACCAATATAGGCTATCGCGTTCAGTTCAACAACGCCATTGGCCCGTACAAAGGTGGCATCCGTTTCCACGCTTCAGTCAATCTTTCCATTCTTAAATTCCTCGGATTCGAACAGACATTCAAAAATGCCCTCACCACACTCCCCATGGGTGGTGCCAAGGGTGGTTCCGACTTCTCTCCCCGTGGAAAGAGCGATGCTGAAATCATGCGTTTCTGCCAGGCTTTTATGCTTGAACTCTGGAAGAATATAGGTATTGACCGCGACGTTCCTGCCGGCGACATCGGTGTTGGCGGTCGTGAAGTAGGATATATGTACGGAATGTACAAGAAGCTGCGCAACGAGTGCGACGGCTCCATGACCGGCAAAGCTCTTGAATTCGGAGGCTCGCGTATCCGTCCGGAAGCAACCGGTTTCGGCGCGCTCTACTTCGTGCAGAGCATGCTCGCCGCAAAAGGGATGGATATCAAAGGCAAAACGGTTGCCATTTCCGGTTTCGGCAACGTTGCCTGGGGTGCGGCTCTGAAAGCCACCGAACTTGGCGCAAAAGTTGTAACGATCTCCGGTCCCGACGGTTATGTATATGATCCTGAAGGCATTGCCGGCGACAAGATTTCCCATATGCTCTATCTCCGCTCTACCGGCGACGACATTGTGGCGCCCTACGTTGAGCAATTCCCTGAAGCCACTTTCTTCCCCGGCAAGAAACCTTGGGAACAGAAAGTGGATATCGCGCTCCCCTGCGCCACTCAGAACGAGCTTGACGGCGAAGATGCACGCAAACTTGTTGAAAATGGAGTGCTCATGGTGGCCGAAGTTTCAAACATGGGCTGCACCCCCGAGGCAATCGACACATTCATCAGCTCCAAGGTGACCTATGCACCCGGAAAGGCTGTCAATGCAGGCGGAGTGGCCACATCAGGACTTGAAATGAGCCAGAATGCCATGCATCTGCAGTGGTCAGCCGAAGAAGTGGACCAGAAGCTCCACGGCATCATGCGTGAAATCCACGAACAGTGCCTCAAATACGGAACCGAACCCTCGGGCTACATCAACTACATGAAAGGTGCCAATATTGCCGGCTTCATGAAAGTGGCCAACGCAATGATGGGCCAGGGCGTGATCTGAGGATTTCCCAACGAGTAATTCCCAACGTATAAGGCGGTGTGTCAATAGAAACTTGACACACCGCCTCGCTGTTTTTTCACACTTTTTTCAGTTGCCAAGTGTGAAAAAATCAATCTATTTATTGATTTTGCGTGGGAGTTTCACTAAATTTGCAGTTGCGTGGCAAACAATGAGGCCACCGCCGTCAAAGCCGTATGGCAACATAACCATAAACAATTGTCAAACTTAAAATTATGACACTTTTCGAAAAGCTTACCCGCAAGGCAAAAGCCAATCCTCAGCGCATTGTACTGCCCGAGGGTACCGAACCCCGCACTCTGACCGCCGCCAACCGCATACTTTCCGACGGCCTCGCCGAAATCATCCTCATCGGCAACCGAGATGACATCATGGCAATGTCCGAAGAGCTCAAGCTCACAAACATTGAACGCGCCACTATAGTGGACCCGGCCGATGAATCGGTTATCGATCGCTACGCCCCGCTCTTCTACGAGCTCCGCAAAAAGAAAGGTATCTCCATGGAACAGGCTCGACTCACCACAGCCAATCCACTCTACCTTGGCTGCCTCATGGTTAAGGCCGGTGATGCCGACGGACAGGTGGCCGGTGCCATGAACACAACAGGCAATGTGCTCCGCGCAGCTTTTCAAGTTATAAAGACACAACCCGGAATCGATGTTGTTTCGGGAGCTTTCCTCATGTTGCTTCCCAAGGGCCTCCCATTCGGAACCGACGGCCTGATGGTGTTTGCCGATTGCGCCGTGGTACCCGATCCTACCGCACGTGAGCTTGCTCAGATTGCCATTTCCGCAGCACAGACCGCACGCGATATTGCCGGCATAGAGCCACGCGTGGCCATGCTGAGCTTCTCCACCAAAGGAAGCGCCAAGCACGAGCGTGTGGACAAAGTTATCGAAGCAACCCGCATTGCCCGTGAAATGAGCCCCAACCTCATCATTGACGGCGAGCTTCAGGCCGACGCAGCAATTGTGCCCGGCGTGGCTCACACAAAGAGCCCTGACAGCCCGTTGAGCGGTCGCGCCAATGTACTCGTGTTCCCATCGCTCGAGGTTGGAAACATTGCCTACAAACTTGTTCAGCGCCTTGGCAATGTACAGGCAGTGGGTCCTGTTCTCCAGGGTCTTGCCGCACCGGTCAATGACCTGTCGCGCGGATGCTTCCCCGAGGACATCTACAAAACCATCATCATGACCTGCAACCAGGCCATAGGTCTTAAGGAAAACTCATAACACCAACCGATAAAAATTCATCCAACAATGAAGATACTTGTGCTCAACTGCGGCAGCAGCTCTGTAAAATACAAACTCATCGACACTGCAACTGACGCCACTCTGGCTGAAGGAGGCGTGGAAAAAATAGGTCTACCCGACGGCTTCCTTAAATTCAAGAAAGCCGACGGCTCCAAAGAGATAACCGAACTCGGTCACATAGACCATAAGCAGGCCGTTGAAGCCATCCTCAAGAATCTCACCGACCCCGTCAATGGCTGCATCAAATCATATAGCGAAATTGACGCTGTGGGCCACCGTGTGGTACACGGAGGTGAGAAATTTGCCTCCAGCGTTCTGATCACGCCTGAAGTGATTCAGCAGGTAAAGGATTGCTATGATCTTGCCCCGCTCCACAATCCAGCCAACATCACCGGAATCGAGGCCATCACCTCTCTTATGCCCGATGTTCCGCAGGTAGGTGTGTTCGACACAGCTTTCCACCAGACAATGCCCGCACGCAGCTTCATGTATGCCCTCCCCTACAAATATTACACCGAGGATGGCGTACGCCGCTACGGATTCCATGGCACCAGCCACCGCTACGTGAGCCAGCGTGCGGCTGAATTCCTGGGCCTCGACCTTCAGAAAACCAAAATGGTTACTTGCCACATTGGCAACGGTGGTTCGATCACAGCTGTTGACGGTGGCAAAAGCGTTGACACTTCCATGGGCCTCACCCCCACCGAAGGTCTCATGATGGGCACACGCACCGGCGACATAGATCCGGGAGCCATCACATACCTCATGACCAAGCACAACATGACGGCCGCACAGGTGCAGACGCTTATCAACAAGGAGAGCGGTGTGGCAGGCGTTTCAGGCATAAGCAATGACATGCGCGAAATCGAAGCCGCTGTAAATGCAGGCGATGAACGTGCAAAACTTGCGCTTGACATGTATGAACTCCGTATCCTCAAATACATCGGGGCATATGCTGCCGAAATGGGCGGTCTGGATGTAATTGTGTTTACCGGGGGTGTAGGCGAAAACCAGACTGGCGTTCGTCTCAATGTGTGCAAGCCTCTGGGCTTCATTGGTGTTGACATTGATGAAGAGGTCAACAGCCGCACACGTGGCACCGAAACCCTCATCTCCACCCCCGCATCGCGCGTGAAAGTAGTTGTGATCCCCACCGATGAGGAACTCATGATTGCCCGCGACACCCGCGACATTGTATCGAAACTTTAATCTCCTCATTTATACTTTTTCTAACCTCCTCATTTTTATAGTATGAATAAAATCAAAGCAGCCGTAGTTGGTTACGGCAATATCGGTCGGTTCGTGGTTGAAGCGCTGGAAGCTGCTCCTGACTTCGAAGTGGCCGGCGTGGTTCGCCGCTCGGTCAGCGAAAAGCCGGCTGAACTCGCAGCATATCCCGTGGTGACTGATATCACTGAACTTGGCAAAGTGGATGTGGCAATCCTCTGCACTCCCACCCGCGAAGTTGAAAAGAATGCTGTGAAATATCTTGCCATGGGCATAAATACGGTTGATTCTTTTGACATCCACTCGAAAATAGTTGAGCTCCGCTCATCGCTTGACAAAGTGGCCCGCGAAAATGGAACAGTTGCCGTCATTTCGGCAGGCTGGGATCCCGGAAGCGACTCAGTTGTGCGCGCCCTTCTTCAGGCAGCAGCCCCAAAAGGGCTCACCTATACAAACTTCGGCCCTGGAATGAGCATGGGCCACACTGTATGCGTGAAGTCCAAGCCCGGCGTAAAAAATGCCCTCTCCATGACCATTCCATTAGGCACCGGTATTCACCGCCGCATGGTTTATGTTGAGCTGGAAGATGGCGCCAAACTCGAAGAGGTAGCAGCTGCCGTAAAGGCCGATCCTTATTTTGCATCGGATGAAACACACGTTATGGCTGTTGAATCAGTTGACGCTGTCAAGGATATGGGCCATGGTGTGAACATGACCCGTAAGGGCGTGAGCGGAAAAACCCAGAACCAATTGTTCGAGTTCGATATGAAAATCAACAATCCGGCCCTCACGGCCCAGATTCTGGTGGATGTTGCCCGCGCTTCCATGAAACAGGCTCCCGGAGCTTACACCATGATTGAAATCCCCGTGATTGATCTTCTACCGGGCGACCGCGATGAACTCATTCGCGCTCTTGTTTGATTTCCGTAAATCCATATTATCCGTTTAATTTGGATACATTAGGAAAATACATTACCGGGATAGCCGACACAGTGTGTGGCTATCCCCTTTTTATAGCCCTCATTGGAGGCGGACTCTTCCTGTTCTTCTACAGTGGGATGATTTCGCTAAGGCGCCTCCCGGAAGCACTCCGCGCGCTCCGGTCAAGCAAAAGCGGCGGTTCAGGAGAAATTTCCTCGGCTCAGGCTCTTGCTTCGGTTGTTGCCGCCACTGTGGGTATGGGCAATATTGCCGGTGTGGCCATCGCTCTTGTAATGGGTGGCCCCGGTGCCATCTTCTGGATGTGGGTAAGTGCCATCGTGGGAATGTCGACCAAATTCCACGAAGGTGTATTAGCCATCCGTTACCGCACATTCGACAGCGATGGGCACCCCTTCGGAGGACCCATGCACATAATTCGCCATGGCCTTCCGCGCCGTTGGTTGCCTATGGCTACGTTCTTTGCCGTTGCCGGTATGTTCGGCACGTTATGTATTATGAATGCCAACCAGCTTACAGAGGCCACACTCTCCACCGTTTCGCGGATAACCACTGTCGACTATCCTCTTGTCACCCGTTTCATCATTGGGCTTATCATAGCGGCCGTTGTGACGCTGGTTGTGGTGGGAGGAGTTAAACGTATAGCGTCAGTTGCGTCAGTTCTCGTACCATTTATGGTAGGTGCCTACTTCCTGATGGTGCTCTACATCATTATGACTCATCTGGCCGACGTGCCAGCCGTGTTCGCTTCCATTTTCAACGAAGCGTTCAGTCTGCGCGCCGGATGGGGGGCATTGGCCGGAGTGGCTATCATAGGGGCGCGTCGCGCTGCCCTGGTGAACGATGCAGGAGTGGGCACAGCCTCCATCATGCACGGCACATCATCCTGCCGGCAACCGGTAAAAGAGGGCCTCGTGGCAATGCTTGGACCCGCCATTGACTCAGGATTCGTATGCACTCTGACAGCCCTTGCAATTCTGCTCTGCGGCGATCTCACTGCAGTTGAAGGTGTGAAAGGGTTATCGGTAGCTATGGACGCTTTCGGATCTGCAATACCCGGTGGCGAATTCCTGCTTATGGTCATTGTGACATGCTTTGCCCTATCATCCATGTTCAGCTACTCATTCTATGGGCGCCGATGCGCCCGCTATCTTTTCGGCTCCAAAGGCGAAAAGGCCTATCTTTGGTTTTTCATTGCCACTCTCATTATCTTCGCTGTAATCTCGCTTGACGCCGCAGTTGGACTATGCGACCTGTTCTATGCGTGCATGGCATTCCCAACCATGCTCACTTTGATTTTACTGCGCAAAAGAGTGCGGGAAGAATCCGAAGCCTATTTTTCCCAACCCCGAGGCGAATCTATGCTTGCCGAATCAGAAATCTGACCGAATATGTCAACCGACAGAAGAAGTTTTTGCCGTTACGCGCTTATTTCAGCAGCTGCCCTGTTGTGGAAACCGGCAACATTATTTGCATCCGTCTCACCGAAAAAGCCGCGTATGGCCGGAAAGTGCCAAGTAGAGGTGGTACGCTGCCAATGTTTCGATGAACTTCAGTGCCGCTACCTTTCAGATCCTGAAGCCGGGCCGTGCCAACGTCACAAAGTGGGCGACAAATTTGAAATCAATCCTTTGAATCTGGATTCCTTCGCGCACGGCGAACATATATGCCCCAATGCCTGGCGCGCCCTCAAGCCTTATGTCATGGCGGCTCTTTCTCAGGGCGAAACCACAGAGTGTGCCCCTGCTCTATCGGACAATCAGGCTATTGTCAGCTGCCCGGACGGCACTCGCCCGGTAATATTCAAAGTGACGGCTCTTTGAACAACAACTCAAAGCAATGCCGCGACAGTCTCACACAAGGCTGCCGCGGCATTGTTATTTCAACAATCTGAAAACGTGATCAAATTTCAAGTCCGACGTTGTCAACATACAGAGTCAAGCCGGGGGTTCCGACATAAGGCTCGCCACTGCCGGCACTCATCTCCACTATTATATGTGTAGGTTGCGCATTTGCGTCCCACCCCTCTTCAATCACAGGCACCATCTTACCTTTGGAATTTCGGGCATAATAAGCGTTGTTTTTACCTCGGAGTCCCAACCATGACCAACCGGCTTTCTTCGAACAATCGCCATAAACGAGGGGCAACCTGTGACCGTTGACCCAATTAGTTGAACGGGTGAACTTCTCCCCGCCTGTGGCCACACGCTTGGCATGGATATTTCCTTTTGCATCTTCCCATCTGTGTTGAAGCATGACAAAAGCCACGGCAGCATCGCGTCCTTGGAGAGTCTTGGTACCACCAAATCCGGTGGCTTTAGTGCGAGTGTTGACATTAGGCATCTCAACGCGATAGTCAAACACAAGATTTTTCGGTTTCTTGGTATATGGCACACCCATTTCCATTTTTGAATATGGATTTGAAGTGCTTGTTATCGGCTCGATCATGCGACCCAGAAAAATAGAGCCAGCCACCATCACTTTCATGTCGATCATACCCAACACCGTCACAGTCTCAATCTGTGAAGCAAGTTTGGCGCACTTGTTTGCGGCCGAACCTCTGTTGGCAGGATAAACGGCGTTGGAGCACTTCTCTATGCCCTTTACCTTGGCATATACATTACTTGTGGCCCAAGGCGAACCACCCAGGTTGCTATAGGCCTTGTTGCCTGAAATGGTCTGCGTAGGGCCAATCTCATAGACTGTCTTCTGATGACCACCAATAAGACCGGATTCCTTAAGATTTCTGGTTACCCAAGTATTGAAATTTCCATAACGCAGCGGCTCAACACCTGCTTGTGCTATTATAGATGCTGACACAGCAGCTACGATTGAAACTGTTAAACGAATGAATTTCATAATCTGACGAACTGTAATAAAGTTTAAACGGCGTAATGAATCTACGAATGACTCATCTTATTGTTATAACACCCGAACTCTAAAAATGGCTACAAAGTTAATGAATAAACATTAATACAGTGGTGTTTTTCTCCAATTTTGCGCAAAATCGGTATAACAAATCCGCCGTTTTTACCAATCACAAACAAGCTCAACGCGGTCTGAGTTGACCATTGCCACTGATGAGCCATTTGTAAGTATTCAATTCATCGAGAGCCATGGGGCCACGGGCATGCAATTTTTGGGTTGATATACCTATTTCCGCTCCGAGACCGAATTGAGCACCATCCGTCCACGATGTGGGCGCGTTGGTGTATACGCAAGCTGCGTCTACCATGGTGCCGAACCTATTGGAGGCATCATCATCGGCCGTTATTATAGTTTCACTATGTCCTGAGCCATAGCGGTTCACATGCGCAATGGCTTCTTCAAGAGAATCCACAGCCTTCACAGCCATGGCCATGGAAAGGAACTCTGAGCCGAAACTCTCATCAACGGCTTTCAGCAAATAATCTGACGGATAACTTCCGGCCAACGCCTCATAAGCCCTCGTATCGGCATAAATTTTCACACGGTCGTCGCCAAGGAGATGGCAAAGATCAGGCAAGTCACTTAATCGGGAGGAATGAACCACCAGACAGTCAAGAGCATTGCACACACTCACCCTCCGAGTTTTGGCATTGTGAATCACCTTTGCTCCTAATTCCTTATCGCCGGTAGCATCAAAATAGGCGTGGCACACCCCTGCCCCGGTCTCAATGACCGGCACACGGGCATTATTCCGCACCGCTTCAATAAGTCGACGCCCACCACGCGGGATAATCAAATCGACCAGCCCTCTGGCTTTCAGCAATTCCTCGGTCTCGCCATGAGAACCGGTAAGAAGTGTGACACACGCTTCAGGCAAGCCATTTTCAGCAAGTACGCGGTGAATCAACCCAATGGAGGCCTTATTTGTATCAAGCGCATCCTTGCCACCTTTGAGCACGCAGGCATTTCCGGATTTAAGACAGAGCGAAGTTACATCGTAAGTAACATTGGGTCGCGCTTCGTAAATCACGCCCACAACACCAAACGGCACACTCACTTTCCGCAAATCAAGCCCGTTGGGGAGAACTCTATGTCCAAGTACTCTTCCGACAGGAGATTCCAACAACGCAACGTTGCGCATATCTCCCGCAATGGAAGCGATACGCTCATGCGTAAGCTGGAGGCGGTCATATAGCGGATTCTCAGGGTCAAGACGAGCAAGATCCTTGGCATTGGCCTCCAATATAGAGTCGGCATTGGCCTCCAAAGCATCTGCAATACTGACCAAAATCGAATTGATTTTCTCATCCGACATTTCAAGCAACGCAAGCGAAGCCCGGCGTGATGCAGTGAGAGTGGTTTCAAGATTGTTCATAGAGATATAAATAGTCATAATGTATCAACGGCCGACAGTCGTGACAGCCCATTTCGCGACGCGCCTGTTCGCTATCGCAGGTGGCGCGTCCAACAGCAATCACACGCCCGTCAGGGTCGGCAACATCTATCAAATCATCCTTTCCGAAATTGCCATCGACAGCAGTCACACCAACCGGGAGAATGCTCACAGGCTCAGGACCGGTCACCGATTCTACGGCACCGGCATTGATTGTAATCACCCCTTTGGCAAAATCAGTGCAATGGGCCAGCCAGCGCTTCAGTGCCGGAGTGGGCGACTCGGAGGCAACAAAGCGAGTGCACTTCACCGCATATGGCTCGGTGTAAAGACGTGTCAGAATATCCGGAGCCGTTCCGCGTGCTATTATCACTTCTATACCCTCGCGTGCCACACGGCGTGCAATGTTGCATTTTGTCAACATGCCCCCGCGACCGAATCCCGAACGCTCTGAGGAGATGTAATCCTTAAGATCGTCGTCCGGTTGCACACTCTCAATGAGTTGCGACTCCTTATCGGAAGGATTTCCAGTGAAAACTCCGTCGATATTACTCAGGATTATAAGAGCATCCACGTGGAGCATTGTAGCTATAAGACCCGAAAGCTCATCATTGTCCGTGAACATTAGTTCGGTGACGCTCACCGTGTCATTCTCGTTGACAATGGGAATTACACCGGCCTCAAGCATCACTTCCATACATTGACGCTGATTGAGATAATGGCGACGCGTAGCGAAATTCTCCTTCATTGTCAGCACCTGCCCCACTGCCAGATGATGCTCACGAAAAAGTTCGTAGTAGCGATTGATGAGTTTTGCCTGACCCACGGCCGAAAACAGCTGACGTTGCTTCACCGAATCAAGTTTCAGGTCCGGACATGATCGGAGTTCGCTGCGACCGCTGGCCACAGCTCCGGAAGAAATCAGCACCACCTCCACCCCGTAGGACCTTAGCAGAGCCACTTGATCAACAAGCGCCGACATCCGCGTCACGTTAAGCGTTCCGTCGGGACGGGTGAGCACATTGCTGCCTATCTTCACCGCAACACGGTGC
Source organism: uncultured Muribaculaceae bacterium (assembly GCA_910589095.1). GTDB lineage: Bacteria > Bacteroidota > Bacteroidia > Bacteroidales > Muribaculaceae > Paramuribaculum. The sequence goes on along the minus strand of CAJUSN010000025.1, from coordinate 5,430 downwards.
CATGAAGCTTTCGCACTCATCATGGTTTGGACGCTTTTATACCGGCTATGACAGCCGCAGTGAAACCGGCTTGCTCCATGGCATTGAGACCGCGGATGGTTACGCCGCCGGGAGTGGTAACGCGATCCACTTCCTGCTCAGGATGAAGACCTCTTTTCTCCAGCAGTGCAGCAGCCCCACGGAGCGTTTGAGCCACAGCTTTCGTTGCCTTGTCGGGCGCCAATCCAAGTTCAACACCACCCTCCGCAGCCGCGCGGATATAACGCATGGCATAAGCTATCCCACAGGAAGCCACAGCCATTCCGGCTGTCATTTGCCGCGGTTCCACGAACATGAGTTCGCCACTGCGGGCGAGCAACTCTCTTACATCGGAATCCATAGCTGGGTCGGAGCCGTATGCACTGACAAAAGTCATACCTTGGCCCACAGCTATTGCCGTGTTAGGTATCATGTAATAACATGCCGGTGCGCCCTCTCCAATCATGGAGCAAAGCTCACGGGCCTCAACGCCGGCAACAACCGATATGATTGCCTTGGCGATAAGCAATTCCTTGCGCAGCTCCTCAATCACCCCAGGCAAAATCCACGGCTTAACAGCGAGAATGATAATATCAGCACCGCTGACTGCCTCTTTATTAGAAGTAAAAATCTGAACATCGGGATGTTCAGATTTTAAAACTTCCAGCTTTCCTGCCGATGGATTCGACACCCTTACCGTGTGCAGCGTTGAATCGATTGCCGCGGCAAGAGCGCCACCCATATTTCCGGCACCAATAATGGAAATATTCATGACTTGTCAATTACGGCCCACGGATTATTTGCGGCCCTTGTTGAGGCGCTGGCGAATGTCATTGAAAATATCATCGATGGAGCCTGAGCCCTTCACTCCGTGATATTTACCCTGGCGGATGTAATATTCACGCAGAGGTGCGGTTTGATTGTTATACACCTTCAAGCGCTCATTGATAGTGTCTATATTATCGTCAGATCGGCCACTCTCCTGGCCGCGTTTCAACAGGCGCTCTATAAGCTCCTTGTCCTCAACCTCGAGGCCCACCACGGCATCCACTGCCGCGCCACGACGCTCAAGCATCTCGTTGAGAGCATCGGCCTGTTCTATAGTGCGGGGAAAACCGTCGAATATAACGCCTCCGGCTGTTTCAGGATTGCTGTCGAGAGTGTGTTCAAGGATATCAACCATCAACTTATCGGGAATGAGATGACCTTTGGAAATATATTCATTGGCCACTTTTCCCAAAGCGGTGTCACGCGCAATGTGATCACGCAATAATTCACCTGTCGATATATGATAGAGGCCGTATTCATCAATAAGCCGGGCGCTCTGTGTGCCTTTACCGCTACCGGGGGCACCGAAAACCACTAAGTTGTACATCTAAATCCGAATTTCAGTTAAAAGAGTTTGTTTTTTTGACTGTAAAGCATTACCGCGTTCTTCCCTGCCGCTCTCTCCGGGAAAGCTTCATGAGGAATACTTTGCGGGATATAGCTATAACACTCAGCAATACGTCACAGGTTCACGTGACACATGCTTTCAATACTATTTTTCAATCACTTGTCATGATCGGGCGACAACACCCAGATGTCGGGAAGATTGCGGGCAAGTCCGTCCAAATCCAGTCCGTAGCCGATTATGAAATCTGTAGGAATCTCGAAGCCCACATAATCAGGCTTAACCGGCGCTTTCAATGCTTCCGGTTTGAAAAGAAGTGTAGCGATCTTAACATCAGCCGGTCCTTTGGCTTTCAAATCTTCCACCAGACGATGGATGGTTTTGCCGGTGTCGACAATATCTTCAAGCACAATCACTGTGCGGCCTTCTATATCCTCGGAAAGACCAAGCACTTCCTTGACAACTCCCGTGCTTGCAGTCCCCTCATAGCTTTTCAAGCGAATGAAAGAGATTTCTGCATCGGGAAGGTCCACGCTGCGGAAAAGATCCGATGCAAAAGGAAACGCTCCGTTAAGCACACAAAGGAACAAGGGCCGCTTACCTCTACATTCTTCCGTAATCTTTGCGCCCAGGGCTTTAACTCGCTCCTGAATTTTTTCGCTCTCGAGATAAGGAACAAATGTGAGTCCCTTGTAGGTTACCTGTTTCATCAGTGTGAAAAAACTTTTTTATGTTACAATGCGCAAAATTAATAAAAATCTCGCGTAGTGAAAAAAGAATTTTATAATTTTGTAACCTGTAACACCCGGCGGATATTCTTTCTCCCATGAGGTGCGATTCATGCACGAGCTCATGACCCGCGAGCAGAAAAAAATGTAGCTATCCAACTTTTGAAATGAAACTCTTTACCACCGAAAACATACGCGCCATCGAGCGTCACACACTACAATCAGAAACAATCACCACGCTCACCCTTGTGGAACGCGTGGCCCACGCAGCTGCCACGGAAATTGCCGCACGTTTCCGCCCGTCAAAACGCACGGTGGTGTTTGCCGGCCCGGGAAATAACGGAGCCGACGCGTTGATCACGGCCCTCCATCTGGCTCAGATGGGGTTCAACCCCGAAGTCTATCTGTTCAACATTGGAGGCAGCATACTTAAGCCTGATTGCAAGAAATGTCGCGATCTGTTGATTCAGCGTGCACCCGACGTACAGCTCAACCAAGTTACCAAGGTATTCAACCCGCCGGATCTCGGACCATCTGACCTTGTAATCGACGGTTTATTCGGCTCCGGACTGCGCGAACCGCTTTCGGGTGGCTTCCTCATGCTGGTGCGCTACATCAATGAATCAGGGGCCAAAGTGGTGTCAATCGACATTCCCAGCGGAATGTTTGCCGAGTGGAACAGGCGCGGACAGGAGCGTAACATGGTACACGCCTATCTTACGCTTGCCGTTCAGTTTCCCCGCATAGCCTTTTTCTTCGCCGACAATGCTGAAATAGTTGGCAACTGGAAAGTGCTGGATATAGGACTCAGCCCCGAAGCAATTGAAAAAACAAAAACAAATTTTCATCTCATTGAGGAGGGGGAAGTGTGGGGACTGCTTCGTCCCCGACCGGAATTTTGCTCAAAGGCCGACTTTGGCAACGGACTGCTTGCAGCCGGACGGTTTGGTATGGTGGGAGCATCTGTACTTGCCGCTCGTGGAGCTCTGCGTTCAGGCATAGGCAAACTGACGGTTTATGGACCGCAGTGCTCATTTCCTGTTGTGCAGACCGCAGTGCCTGAGGCCCTTTTTGAAAGTGACGATGACAAATTGCGCATCAGTGAAGTGCGCATAGAGCATGACTACTCGGCCATTGCCATCGGTCCCGGAATAGGGACCGCCGAGGTAACGGTGGGAGCTGTCGAAGCGCTTTTCATGCGCTCCAAAAAACCACTTATTATTGATGCCGACGCCCTCAACTGCATTGCCGCCCGCCCCTCAATGCTTGAAAAAATCCCTCCGCTCTCAGTCCTCACCCCTCACCAGGGAGAATTCGACCGCATTTTCGGTGAGCAGCCCAATGAGGAGGCCCGACTTATGAAAGCTATAGAAGCATCTCGCTTCTACAATATTCTCATTCTCCTGAAAGGCCGTTACACCAAACTTGTGCGTCCCGACGGAAAAGTGTACATAAATTCCGGAGGCACACCGGCGCTCGCAACAGCCGGTTCCGGCGATGTGCTCACCGGAATAATCCTTGCTCTCATGGCACAGGGATACAAGCCGGAAATCGCCGCCATAATGGCCCCGTTCATTCATGGACGTGCAGGAGAAATAGCTGCTGCACAAAAAGGAGTCTACGGTACCATAGCAGGCGATATTGCCGATGCCGTCGGTCCGGCAATCCATCAGATAATGACACATGCCAATAAATAACGCAACATCCCATCACCTATGAAATATACATTTCTCACACTAATGGCAGCCGCTTGCATAGCAAGCACCTCTGCCCAGACCACGCAAAAGCTCACGGCAGGAAAGATCAACGAATACGGACTGATTTACTCCCTGCCGGTCACAACCGTTGACGTCACACTTGAAGCTGAAAAGACGGTGAAGACTCCGGGTGAGTTTTTCAAATATGCCAAGAAATATCTTGGCACCGAACCTATCACCGAATCATCCACGGCCTACGAATTAAAATCAGTAAATATCATTCCCAGGGGCATTACCGATCCCGATGAACGCTACCTTGTTCAATTCAAAGCCGGTACCACACCTTTCATGATGGTCAATGACCAGAATATGCCTCTCTGCATCAACACTGACCAAGTTCCTGAAACTCCGGCTCCGGTCCTGCCTGTAGCCGTAGATGCACAGCCCACAATTCTGGAACTCCCGGTGGCCAAGCAGGCTGTCACAGCCGAAATGCTACAGAGTCCGTCATCGGCCAAACGGGCTGAGCTCGCTGCTGCCCGAATTTATGAGCTGCGTGAAACCCGCTCGGAAATCCTGTCAGGAAATGCCGAAAACATGCCGGCCGACGGCCAAGCCATGCAGCTTGTACTTGATAATCTTGCAGCTCAGGAAGAAGCACTTACTGCAATGTTTCTCGGAACAGTCCAGAAATCCACAGAAATCACCACAGTCAACGTCACCCCCGGTCCAACCAATCCCCGCAATGTTATAGCGCGCCTGTCAATGACCGACGGATTCGTAGACCCCGACAATCTCAGTGGAGCCCCCATTTATATCGACATCGCAGTTACCGAGCGCGGCGAACTTCCAAAAAATGAAAAAGGCGAAGAGAAACGCTTCCCCAAAGGGGGCCTTGCCTACCGAATACCGGGGAAAGCTACTGTCAGCGTGAGCTACGACGGTAAGCAGCGAGCATCGCGTCCGGTGGAAGTTGCTCAGTATGGCGTGGTGTTTGGCCTTGACCCCAACTTGTTTACTGATAAAAAAGCTCCGGCCTATGCCCTTTTCAACCCAATCACCGGAGCGCTTACCGAGATTGGCACAATAGAATAACACTTCGCGCTCTGCCAAAAGTTGGCACTACAGGCCTTACCACAAATCAGATTTGTGGTAAGTTGAATCAACAACAATAGATATCTACCGCATACTTAATATGACAATGGCGCCCTATCGAGGGCGCCATTGTCATATTAAGTAATGTAGCTATAATTGTCAGAACAAAGGATACACGGAAGTGGAATCCACGTATTTCTGCCTCCATTGCTCATCGCTCATGCACAGAATCATGATGCCTTGGATGAGATTAATCACAGACCACGCACCACAAGTAATCAATGAAAGTCCAATGTTGATAAGTCCACCGGCTGTTTTCCCAATAAGGAAATATTGCAGTCCGAGCCAGCCTATAAGTATGGCAAGCACACCGCAAGCGGTTTTCATTGAATCGGATTTCGGTTGCGATACCGGCGCTTTACCCAATTTCTCCATCAATTCGGGGAATGTGTAGAGCGGACGCCATTCACCGCCTTCAGCGCTGACCATGGTGTCCTTG
>CAJUSN010000024.1 GCA_910589095.1 uncultured Muribaculaceae bacterium | reverse complement strand
GTAAAAGCCTTCGTGCAGAGGGGCGATTTCACGCACATTGTCAACTGTGCGGCTTACACGGCCGTGGATAAAGCTGAATCCGAGCCTGCACTATGCAATCTTATAAACGCAGACGCTGTCAAGAATCTTGCCATGGCGGCTGCTGACTCCGGCGTGAAAGTACTTCACATTTCCACTGACTATGTTTTTGATGGCAAAACCAACCGCCCTTATCGCGAAAGCGATCGGGTGAATCCTTTATCCACTTACGGTACATCAAAACGTAAAGGCGAAATGGTGCTTCTTTCCATGTGCCCCGACTCTGTAATCGTCCGCACGGCGTGGCTTTATTCGCCACATGGTCATAACTTTGTGAAAACCATGGTTAAGTTAGGCCGAGAAAAGGAGAATCTGGGGGTTGTATTTGACCAAATCGGCACTCCTACCTCAGCCTCTGACCTTGCCGAGGCCATCAAGACCATTCTGCTTGCGCGCCAGTGGATTCCGGGTATATATCATTTCACAAATGAAGGTGCCTGTTCTTGGTATGATTTCGCTAAGGCCATACACCGCATAGCCGGAATCACAACATGCAACCTTGTACCTCTTCTAACAGAAGATTACCCCACTGCTGCCACTCGCCCCACTTATAGTCTTTTTGATAAATCTTTGATAAAGAAAACTTACAATATTTCCATTCCTTATTGGGAGGAAAGCCTTGCAAAGTGCATGGCACGTATGGTAGCAGAGGAGGCATAAATACCTTTCTCAGTCATAGACACATTCATCATGTCCAAAATAACAGAAGAAATAGATCGCCGGCGCACGTTTGCCATCATATCTCACCCTGACGCAGGTAAAACCACGCTAACAGAAAAGCTACTGCTTTTCGGAGGTGCTATACATATAGCTGGAGCGGTAAAATCTAACAAAATTAAAAAAACCGCAACCAGTGACTGGATGGAGATTGAAAAGCAACGCGGCATTTCAGTAGCGACTTCCGTAATGGGATTCAATTACGGCGATTATAAGATAAACATTCTTGACACTCCGGGTCACCAGGATTTTGCTGAGGATACTTACCGAACTCTGACAGCCGTTGACAGCGTAATTATAGTTGTCGATGTAGCTAAAGGTGTCGAACAGCAAACTCGCAAGCTCATGGAGGTGTGCCGCATGCGTAACACTCCGGTAATTATTTTTGTGAATAAACTTGACCGAGAAGGCCGGGATCCATTTGAAATCCTTGATGAACTTGAATCAGAGCTTAAAATTGGGGTTCGCCCTCTTTCGTGGCCTATAAATATCGGTGCAAAATTCAAAGGCGTTTACAATATCTACGAGGAGACTCTTGACTTGTTCACACCAGATAAGCAGAAAGTTTCGGAGCGAGTGGAGATTGACAATATAAATGATTCACGCATTGATGAGGCAGTTGGTGAAGCCGATGCTCAAAAGTTGCGTGATGATATCGAACTCATTGAAGGTGTGTATCCCGAATTTGATGAATCCGAGTACCTTGCCGGTTCCTTGGCTCCGGTGTTCTTCGGGTCGGCCTTGAACACATTCGGAGTAAAAGAGCTTCTTGATTGCTTTGTAAAGATTGCTCCCTCCCCTAAGCCAGTTACTGCACAGGAACGTGTGGTTAAACCTGAAGAAGAAACATTCTCCGGCTTCGTGTTCAAAATTCATGCTAATATGGATCCCAATCACCGCTCATGCATTGCCTTTGTCAAAGTATGCTCAGGCAAGTTCGAACGCAATGCTCCATACAAGCATGTGCGTAGCGGTAAAGTGCTGAAATTTGCTGCACCAACTGCTTTTATGGCTCAGAAAAAGAGCATTGTAGATGAGGCTTATCCAGGAGACATAGTAGGCATTCCTGATAATGGTAATTTCAAAATAGGTGATACCATTACTCAAGGTGAGATGCTCCATTATAAGGGTTTACCGAGTTTCTCGCCTGAAATGTTCAAGTATATCGAGAATACTGACCCCATGAAATCCAAGCAGCTTGAAAAGGGTATTCAACAGCTTATGGATGAAGGTGTGGCGCAGCTCTTTACCAATCAGTTCAACGGACGCAAAATCATTGGTACTGTCGGCCAACTTCAGTTTGAAGTTATTCAATACCGACTGCTCCATGAGTATGGAGCCCAGTGCCGATGGGAACCAATCTCGCTTTATAAAGCCTGTTGGATTGAAAGTGACGATGCAGACGCCTTAGCTGCTTTCAAGAAGCGTAAACACCAGTTCATGGCAACAGACCGAGAGGGACGCGATGTGTTTTTAGCCGACTCCAATTATGTTCTTCAAATGGCACAAAGCGATTTCCCTAAGATAAAATTCCATTTCTCAAGCGAATATTGAAAAATTACCGCCAATGAAGGTTCTGAAGTTTGGAGGTACATCCGTAGGTACCGTTGAGAGTCTCCGAAACGTCAAATCGATCGTGGAGTCATGTAATGAGCGTGTCATTGTGGTGGTTTCTGCTCTTGGAGGTTTCACAGACCAGCTAATTGCTACAGCAAGAAAAGCAGAAGCAGGATCGGAGGAGTATATCTCCGACCTTCAAGCAATGAAGCAACGCCATTTCAATATTATAGATGAGCTTGTGGAGGACTGTGATAAAGAATCTGTAAAGGATCAAATATCAAATCTTTTTGAATCTCTATCACGTACTTACAAAGGTGTTTATCTTCTTGAGGAATTGTCAAGGCGCTCGCTTGACAAGGTTGTCAGTTTTGGCGAACGCATGTCAAGTTGCATCATCTCTAAAATTATTTCCGGGGCCATGTTGTTTGATTCCCCGCGCTTTATCAAAACGCTGAGACGATTTGGCAAGCATGTCCTTGACAATGATTCCACGCAGAAGCTCATTCACGCTGAGTTTGACAATGTTGACTTCAAAGTAGCTGTTGTACCAGGCTTTATAGCTACCGATGCATCCGGAGTCTTTACTAATCTCGGACGTGGAGGAAGCGATTACACTGCAGCGATACTTGCAGCAGCATTGGATGCTCAAGTTCTCGAGATATGGACCGATGTCGACGGGTTTATGACCGCCGATCCTCGCTTGATTAAAGAAGCGAGGGTTATAGATAGCCTTTCATTCATCGAGGCCATGGAATTGTGCAATTTTGGGGCTAAAGTGATTTATCCTCCCACCATTTATCCTGTTTTTCACAAAAATATCCCAATCTATATCAAGAACACCTTTAATCCACATGCACCTGGAACTTGTATAAAAGATAATAGATCCGTGCCGTCGCAGCAGGTTAAAGTCAAGGGCGTTTCCTCCGTTACTGATTCTTGTATGATCACACTCAAATCAGCTTCTGATTTGAAAAGAGCCGACTTTAATACACGCGTGTTGAATACAATGGCCAGAAACGGAGTGAGTGTGCTGCTCGTATCTGATACCTCTTCCAAGAATGCCACTTCTGTAGCAGTTACTGCATCTGAAATTGAGCAGGCGTTGGAAGCGTTGGAGAAAGAATTTGCAGGCGAACTTGAAACAGGCGAGTTGCTTCCAATGGACGTGCAACGTAATCTTGCCACAATAGCAATTGTAGCTGACAATATGCGAAATGATGTTATGGTACCGGGCAAGCTGCGCGAGACTCTTGCGTTGGGGAAATTAACAGTTGTGGGCCGTTCCCAGGGCACTCCAGAAACGAGTCTTGCATTTGTTGTTCCCGGATCCGAGCGAGTCTACGCTTTGCAGTTGGTCCATAACGTCTTTTTCGGTTCTTGAAGAGAAGTTTGAAATATCCTTCTTCAACTTTGGTTTTTGCAAGGGAAAACTGTATCTTTGTGGTGCAGTCGTAATAGCTTATATTACGATTTGTACCTCATACCATTTCATTTTCGAAATTAGGCAACCAATGATGTATGGATCACCGCAAACAAGTTTAGCAATTTATTTGTTCTGTCAAAGGTGAGGGATTTTGTCGTCATCTTTTGCGCGTGCGCATTTTGGTTGCAAATGTTTTCGCAAATCATTGTTTAGAGCATCATCTTAAATCGACTCATGAGATATTATAGCACGAACGGTTCACACAAAAGCGTTGGTTTGCGCGAAGCGGTTACCCATAGCTTTGCTCCTGACGGCGGCGTTTATATGCCTTTGAGCATACCTGAGATTCCGAAGGCTATTTTTAATAATATATCGGCAATGTCTCTTACTGATATTGCTTATGTTGTAGGTTCCACTTTGTTCGGATCTGACCTCGAACCGGCTCTTATAAATGATATAGTCAAGGAGACCTTTAATTTTGATATTCCCCTTGTACCTCTGTCTGACCATACTTATGCCTTGGAACTGTTCCATGGTCCTACCAAAACATTCAAGGACATTGGGGCGAGGTTCATGTCACGTGTGATAAGTCATTATATAGGCTCTACCCGAATGAATCCCGGGCCTCTTTGTTTACTCGTGGCCACCCGTGGCGACACCGGTTATGCAGTTGCCAAAGCTTTCGCCAATATGAGCGGTGTCAAAGTGTTTATCTTTCACCCGTCAGATAATTCACTTAAACTACCGGAGCACATGAAGCATCAGGTGGCCGCTAATATAATATCAGTGGAAGTCCGGGGAACTCTTGATGATTGTCAGGAGTTGGTGAGGAGAGCATACGAAGATGAGCAATTGAATGCTAAGGTGAATCTGACATCAGCAAACAGTATAAACATTGCTCGCCTTCTTCCTCAAACAATTTTTTACTTTTACGCTTATGCAAGATTATTAGCGCAGGGTGAGCGAACTGATAATATAGCTGTGGCAATGCCATGTGGCAATCTTGGTAATCTTACAGCTGCCCTCATTGCAAAACAAATGGGGCTGCCTGTGCAACGAATTATGGCAGCCGGACGCGGACATCAAAAATTGTGGGGTGAAGTCCATGAAGGTTTTCTCTCCGTGAATCATTTCAACCAAAAAGCACTGTGTACGAATCTATCGCGTATCAACAAATTGATGGAGGCAACCCCTGCTCTATCTAACATAGTAGATTGCTACACATATAGTGACAATGAGGTTGATAGTCAGATTTCTCTTCTATACGCCTCCAATCATTACGTCATGGGCCGTCACACAGCTCTGGCAAGCAGAGCAATGACGGAAAATCGCAAATCGGGTGAAGTAGGCGTCTTTCTCGCAACAGATCATCCTGACATGTATGCGTCACAGCTAAATGCACTTCTTGGTGTAAACTTCCCCATACCGGTATCTGAACGTAGACATCACCGCGATCATGTGGCACCTCTTTCCCCTACCCTTCCAGCTGTGAAACATTTTATTCTGAATAATATAAACTAAACTCATATTTAAGATTATGGCTAACAAACGAGACCTGAAGAAACAGATTCACTACGTGTGTGGTGAACTTGCACTCACTTGCATTTTCACCCGCGACTGTATTCCGGGAGTGGATCGTGCAAAAGTAAACGATATTATAGTAAAGGTTGCTTCATTGCAGAGCAATGCGTTGAAACACTTGAACTTCAGCTTTGATAAAGCACGCAAGGACTTTAATAATCCCGCAGACTATAATAAGGCAAAATCCGTTTATGAACGGAAGGCTTACAAATCTATTACTGACGAATTCAATTCAAAAATGGCAGAGATTGTAAAAGAACTGAACGCACAGCTTTCTCCTGAACAGCGTGAGCTTAATAAAAAATCACTTGCTGAATGATAAGCAAATGGATCTTGAAGATATTCGGTTGGACGGTTGATATAACCGTCCCCGATTATCCTAAGAGTATTATTTGTGTGGCACCGCACACAAGTAACTGGGACTTCATACTTGGAAAACTTGCATACGCATCAGTAGGCCGAAAAGCAGGGTTTCTTATGAAGGATACCTGGTTTTTCTTTCCGCTCGGTCCCATATTCCGTGCAATAGGCGGTGTCCCTGTTGCACGAAAACATAAAGGCCCATCGCTTGTAGAGCAACTCATAAAGCGCTATAACGAGTCTTCAACGCTGTCATTGGCTATAACTCCGGAGGGAACCCGTAGCAGAAACTCTAAATGGCACACTGGTTTTCTTAGAATTGCTTATGCAACCGGAGTGCCTATTGTCCTTGGAGCGATCGACTTTTCAACTAAACGAATAGAGATTACGCGTACATTTCAACCGTCCGGTGATTTGGAAAAAGATATGCGCGAGGTAAAAGATTTCTATAAGGGATTCAAAGGTAAGTATCCTGATAAGTTTTCAACAGATTAATGACTGATTAAAGGTTACATCTATGCCGGAGCAAAATTTACATGTGGCGCTACTACCTATCGATATTAAGTTGGGTAGTAAAGAACACAATCTTAAAGCCATATCGGATAGAATCTTAGATTTACCTAATTCAACTGACGTGGTATTGTTGCCAGAGCTTTCGAATATTGGCTTCGGTAAGTATCCGGCCCCGGCATCATCACTCGCAGAATCCACTGAGGGCGATACTATAGCTCAAATGAAATGTTTATCCGAAGAATGTAATTTGGCTATATGCGGAGGATTCATAAGAAAGGAAGACGGGAAAATATTCAACAGTTGCTTTTTTGTAGCAGATGGCGAGCTGAAAGCAATATATGACAAGCGTCATCTCTTTCCGGGTCCTGAATCAAAAATTTTCACCCCCGGTTGTTCCCTTCCCCCAATAATAGAGTATAAGACCTGGAAATTACGCCCGTCGATATGCTATGACTTGCGATTCCCGGTATGGAACAGAGCCCAAGGTAACAACTTTGATGCTATGCTGCTGATAGCAAACTGGCCACATTCACGTTATTATGCATGGCGACACTTGTCGATAGCACGTGCCATTGAAAACCAGATATACGTTGCTTCTTGTAATCGTGAAGGGGAAGATGTGTATGGAAGTTACCAAAGGGGGGATTCGCTCATATTTAATGACCTTGGAAATGAAATCTCTTCTCCCTTGAGTAACGGGACAGTAATTGGAACATTTGATGCTACAGCCCTAAACGACAATCGGAAAACACTCCAGCCATGGAGGGCGGCCGATAATTTTACTCTTAATCTTTGAAAAGCAACAATTTTTCTATCCGGGGAAGTATAGCTGTGAATCCATCATTCACTATTATGTGAGAAAGACTTTGTTCCTGATGGACCGATTCCTCTTTTTGTGACTCTATCCGAGCGGTGATATCCGCAGCTGTCAGGTTGGGATTACGCTTACGTATTCTCCCAATTCTTACTTCAAGTGGAGCATCTACTTTCCATACTTCTGTGACACAACGGTCAAGACGGCTTGTATATAAGATTGCAGATTCAATCAAGCTTATCGGTTTATCTGCAGTCCAGGACGTTAGATCGTCAACCACCACACGATGAACCACCCTGTTAAGCTTTAAGCGGACCTCTTCTGAAGCAAACACGTGTTCGGCAAGAACTGATCTATTTATAATGTTGTCAATGATTGCTTCCGGGCAAATGTCTTCAGCAATTGCCGATAGGATCTCAATACTTGTGTCCATCAGATACTTTGCTCGTGAATCACAATCATAAACAGGAATACCCATAGCTGAAACAATATCGCGTACAACGCTTTTTCCGCTTCCGATTCCTCCGGTTAAACCTATGATACGTTGTTGATTCATTGCTGTGATTGCTCTGATTCTGCACTTGCCGGTTCAGCGCCCTGCATGGACTCAATAATGTACTCCACGCTATCAGGTTTAAATGAAAAGTTTCTGAACAGTCCCGAAACTGCCGAAGACTGAACCTTAACCTTCTGAGATTCGCGATTAATGGCGCTGTAATCCACAAAAAGCCGAATATTAATATCCTTGCTGTAAAGGCTCATGGGTACAAGATAGTTGACTTCAACAGAGGAAGGGAATGTAATAAGACGCGTTCCCTCTGGTACATTCTGAACCTCAATCGGCACAGTTCGTTTTTTTGCAATTAGAGGCTCGACAGGAACTGTAACGGTCACTTGATCGGGAATTATACGCATACCCTCGATCGGGCGGATCTTTACAACGAATGTAGTTGTATCTTTAAGTCCTGTTTTCACAAGGGGGTAAGTAGTTACAGATGTAAGCGTAGCGGGAATATCATTCGCAGAATAAACCATCACGGAATCTACGCTGGTGCGTAGTGGGCCGGAGATAACATATTGCATGTTTGATTGCAGCTCTGAGATCAGCTCAAGAGGCACTTTCTTGCCCACATTAGAAGTGTATGCTGCTTTAACTGTTTCAGGACGAAGCGAAACAATCTTCACTCCCTGACCAAAGTAATCGCGAAACAGGCCATCGAGCTTCTGCCTGGGTATTGTAAAGTAGCCCGAGTTGTTAGCATACTCATTAAAATTCACTTTCAGTGGACGCACATCATGCCATAAAAAGCGAAGAAACTGAACCCCTTTTCCTTGGACCACTACATTAAATGAAGTAGGAACAGATTCCACAATGACAATGCTGTCAGGTTGATTTTCAATAACAAATGGCACGTCATAATCGCGCTCCACTTCATCATAGAGAGAGAGGAAAAGCCAGAATATCGAAGATATGGCCAGACACACTATAAACACAAGCAAATCACTCCCTTTTGCCGACTTTGTAAGCCTTGTGAAAGAGTTTGACTTCTTTGTTGCCGTTTGCTGAGCGGAAGCGTTGTCTTGTTTTTCTTCCATAATATTCTGTGGTATAACTTATATGGTTTTGCCGCGGCACTGTCAGTAACCGCGGCAAAAATTATTTCTTACAAGTAAAGGGCGTGATAAACCGATCAATTCTTGTTTTCTGCTTGAGGATCGGACTGAACATCGGCCGGCGACTCATAAACAGAATTCTTATCGATAGTGATACAAACGTTAGGCGCGATTTCCAAAACAAAGCTCGTATCCTTTATTTTTCTAACCTTTCCGTAGATACCGCCTGCGGTCACAACCTTCTGTCCTTCCGTTATGCCTTCACGGAAATTACGCAGAGCTTTGGCTTTTTTCTGCTGAGGACGAATCATGAAAAGGTAGAAGATTGCAATAAGTGCCACAATCATTAGTATATTCCACAGCCCGGAATCGGCGCCGGCGGCAGCTTGAAGCATTATAAAATTCAGCATTTCAGTTTAATTATAAAAATATTTGTTACTTGAAGTTCGTTTACAAAGGTAGGACAAAAACTGCATTATCCCAAACAACCGCACGGTTATTTTTTCAATAATTTGCCCTCTTCTCTAAGGTAATTAATAATGGAGAACAGGATGCCATTGATGAACTGTCCGCTACGGGGGGTGCTATACGCATTCGCAATCTCAATGTACTCGTTGAGAGTAACCGGAATTGGAATAGCCGGGAAGTTGAGCAGTTCGGATATAGCAGTTGCCATTACTATAACGTCCATGAAAGCCAATCGTTCAGGATCCCAATGATTGGCATTGATAAAGCGATCGATGTGACCGCGATAAGTATCATAGTTATCTATTGTATCGGTAAAGAGCTCCTCTCCGAATTTTTCATCTTCCTTATCCTTGAACTGAGGAAGTACGGCCTGTGCTGCGTCGCCTTCCTTCACTGCAGATAGCCGACGGAAAGTCTTGAGAACAAAGGTTCCGATGATGTCAACGTCATCATTCCAATATACTGATTGAGATTCAAGCAGTTCGGCAAGGCTGTCGGAAGGTAGAATAATCTGCTTCATTACCTGGCGCCAGAATTCGCAATCGGCTTGCATTGAATCCTCTTCAGCATTCATATAATTTGCATAGAGCTCAGATTTTACTATGCTGTCCAGAATTTTCTGCAGAAAGTCTATGTCATCGTACCAGTTGATATGATTTTCTGCTGCAAAGTCCTGAAGCTGTTCATCATCACGAAGAAGTTTCACCATGCGGTTGTCGACGAATCTCATATTGGGATTCAAATCTTCCGCAGTTGCAAGATATTTACATTTTGCAGCGTCCAGCCTCTGGTCCTGAAGCTGAACCAATGCACAAGGTAACAGAAGCAATCTGTTATAGAGTTCGTAAGCTTTATCAAGTGAGCGACGAAGATCCCTTCTCGAGTCCACGAGCAGCTTGCGGCTGTCGCCACAGCTTTTTATCGTGCTCTCAACCATAGTGAGAGCGCTTTCAAAACCTACATTTGTGAAGTTCTCATCAGTACGCGCAGCTGCAAGAAGTTCGGCCGACTTTGCAAAAATTGTATTGATAATTACCGTCCAGAAATCCATGTCGTCTGTCACCGACTTCTCCTTTTTGTGCGTGTAACTGCGATACAATGCCGACTTTGTTATTTCAGAATACAGAGCCTCAAGCGCTGAATCATAACGGGCAGCAACAGCCGAGCGCTTGTAAACTGTTTCTTTTATAGCTGAATCAGCTCTAAGGGCCTTCCCTATCCTATTGTCAGCGATAAATTTATTTGAGAAAGAAAGAGTAGAATTCCCAACCTTATATCCCGTTAGTCTAAGCACCATCAATAATAAATCGAGATACATTGAATAGGCAAACTGTTTGTCACGTGAGGGAACATCGGGAACCGGATAAAGCTTAAACTCGTTGCGGTTAAGATAGTAGCAGAAAAGCATTTGCACTACCTTGATACGGATCAAAACTCGATTTATCATTATATTAATGTGCTATTGAAATGTTAACAAAGTATTTGTTTTCGGTTGCAAAATTAGCGAAAATTATGTTATCAGCGTCAATCTACCGCTATTTTTTTACGGAATTCAACGTAATTCGACTTTGAAATCA
The DNA here is from genome assembly GCA_910589095.1 of uncultured Muribaculaceae bacterium. Lineage (GTDB taxonomy): Bacteria > Bacteroidota > Bacteroidia > Bacteroidales > Muribaculaceae > Paramuribaculum. Next base: position 10,466 of record CAJUSN010000024.1, on the reverse strand, counting down.
TCTTCATCTTCGCAGCTATCTCTCGCGCCCTTTCCTTATTGATTTTTCCTTTCACTAATATTAGTTTCTTGATTTTGTTGGCTTCATGAGCTTTTCTATTCATTCCACTGGCCGAATCAAGCTTTAATTCTGAATCTACCAGGTCAATGGTTGCACCGATCGTAGAAGAAGCCGGTGGATAGCCAAGAACAGACCACATTATAGGACCCTGAGGCGTTAGCTCTATAACGACAGACGACGCTGAAGTGGGACGTGGAATAAAGTTCTTATCTCTTACGGTACTTTCACTGCCCAGAGCATCGGTTCCATCTTGCATAATAAAATCCCGTGAAAGACACTCGGTAAAAGTTTCAGGTTCTATAGCAGACCGGCTTGCGAGTGGCAGTAGAATTGACTGCGCCACATTATACCTCTCATAGCCATATCCACCCTCAGAAGATGACGAACAGGAGAAGTTTGATCTGACAAGCACGGCGGAACTATCCTTTGGCAAGTCAAATCGCGTCCAGGTGTAATCACTTGTCTCGAAGTATGCACCGTTACCGAAGGAATCTGCGACTCCAAAGTTTGTTCTTACACCAAGCGGCTTGGGTAATGAATCTAGCAAATGCTGGAAGTCATCGACATTTCTGCACTTGGATAAAGCCATGGACATAATCAATCCTTCTCTATCGGCAAAGTCCTTTCTGTTGGGCGGTAAATTACCGGCAACCGTATTAAATATAGCGAAGCCAGATCGATTTGCTCCGGCCCACGCCTCTCTCTTATCTGTATCGGATGAGTTAAAAAGTGCTATGTAATCAAAATTATGATCGGCAGGACAGCTGACTGTATCTACATAATTATTGGAATGAGAAGTATCGCGATGTTTCCACAAGAGAAGGTGACCACTTTTGGAAGCAGACGGAGATACAATTGCTGAGGTACAGCAAAGCAACTTGCCGCACACCGATATGAAAAGCAGCAATATGGCGTATCGGTGAATCATCTTCGATATGAACTGATAGATGTGGTGTCAAGTGGCACATCCACGTTGTGCTTGTTGAATATATTGGATGCTCGCTTCACAAATCTGTCTCGCTCAGCTTTCCACTGACTGGGGACCGGACCTTCAGCTGGTACTACCCTGTAGTTCTTTTCGCTGCCGGTTGGTGGCACCACGAAAACCAGTCTATATGTAGCAGTGTCAACTAATGCTTTGCCCTGATTATCGCGTGTAAGACGCACTCTTACCATTGCTCCTCCGCGTGTGTCATCAGTGTGCATATTCGAAACGAAATTACCTAATGAGTAGACCAGGAATACTTTCTTTCCTGATTTGTCACGGCGCATCTCCATAGGTTGGATCACATGAGGATGTCCTCCTATAATCAAATCAACCCCTTGTTGCTGTAGGAAATCGGCCAATTTTCTTTGCTCAGCATTAGGCAGGAGAGAGTATTCCACACCCCAATGCATGCAAGCAGCTATTATTTCCGCTCCATGCTCACGCGCTTTTTTTATATCAGCCGAGATTTTATTGCGATCAATATAGTCAACCACAGCGTTACCTTGTATTTTTATCCCATTGGTTCCGTAGGTGTAATTAAGTATTGCCACTTTGAATCCGTTGACATCAACCACCGCCGGGACCACACTATCGCGTTCAGCTTTATTTCTGTAAATACCGGTAAAGGGTATTTCTTGCTCTTCAAACTGCGAAATAGTACGCAGCAGTCCTTTGTCTCGTTTATCGAGAGTGTGATTGTTTGCGGCTAAGATGAAATCAAAACCTGAATTCTTCAATTGAGTAAGATAGGAATCCGGTGCACTAAAATTGGGATAACCCGCGTATGGTTTGCCTCCCAGCGGGGTTTCAAGATTTACAACAGCATAATCGGCCGATGATATATATGGCTCGATAGCCTGAAAATAGCTTGAATAGTCATATTCGCCTGAAGCAGTTTTGGCCGCTTCTATCTGTCGCGTATGCTGCATGGCGTCGCCAGCGAAAACAATCTCAGCCGACTCTGGAGCAAAGAAGCCGGCTGTGATTGTTAGGATCAGTTGTAGTAAATTCACAAGTATAGAGAAGTTTTTATTTTGACATGTGATTGAAACCTTGAGCTTTCAACTCCATTTCATTGCCATCGCGCGTAACAAGTGCACAACCGAGTTCAGGCTTGGTAATGTGGCCTATCACCTTTACTCCATCCATTTTTGAGATCTGCTCATGAAGATGTAAGGGTACCGTGAACAACAGCTCATAGTCCTCGCCTCCATTGAGCGCGGCTGTGGCGAGATTCATGTTTATTTCTTCAGCCATCACCGCGGTTTGATAATCTATGGGTAACCGCTCTTCATATATGCGACAACCTTTATCGGAAGCCTTACAGATATGCAACAGCTCTGATGACAGACCGTCACTTATGTCCATCATTGAAGTAGGCACAATTCCAGCCTCAGCAAGCTTCTGAATTATATCTCTCCGAGCTTCCGGTTTAAGCTGCCGCTCGATGAGATACTCTTTGCCTTCAAACTTCGGTATGAAGTCCTTGTCGCCATTTGAAACTCTCTTCTCTCGTTCAAGAAGTTGTAATCCCATATAAGCAGCCCCTAAGTCGCCTGTTACGCATATAAGATCTGTGTCCTTAGCGCCTGAACGGTAAACAACCTTATCGGCTTTAGCATCTCCAATACACGTTATGCTGATAACCAAGCCGGAACGTGAGGCGGTAGTATCACCTCCAACCAAGTCTACACCATAGATTTCACATGCCAAACGGATACCGGCATACAGTTGCTCGATATGTTCCACAGTGAAACGGGAAGATATGGCCAATCCAACAGTAATCTGGCGAGGAGTACCATTCATGGCGTATATATCGGAAAAATTAACAACGGCAGCCTTGTAACCCAAATGCTTAAGCGGCACATAAGTGAGGTCAAAATGAACGCCCTCTACCAATAAGTCGGTACTTACGAGTGTATCTGTATCAGGATAACGAACCACTGCGCTGTCATCTCCAACGCCCTTTAGAGTTGAGGCGTTAACGGGAGTTATGCCCGAGGTGATCCGGTCGATAAGACCGAATTCCCCGAGCGAAGATATCTCTGTTTGTTTTTCTTGAAGTTCCATAAGGAATCAACGTCAGGCTTTAGCCACAAGTTCACGCATAATCTCCATCATTTTAGGCTGGGCCGCTTCCGCTGCCTTTTGAACTTCCTCATGAGTAGGCACTTCAGTTACATCCTTACCTCCAAGGTCAGTGATAACTGAAACCCCGAACACTTTCATTCCACCATGATTGGCAACGATTACCTCAGGAACAGTTGACATTCCTACGGCGTCTCCGCCTATAATCCGGAAGTATTCATATTCTGCAGGAGTCTCGAAGGTTGGGCCGGGGGTACCTACATATACTCCGTGCATCACTCGTATCTGCTTTTCGGCAGCTATTTCATCAGCAAGCTTGATAAGTCTATGGCTGTAAGCCTCTGTCATAGCCGGGAAACGCGGTCCAAGGCGATTGTCATTCTTTCCACGAAGAGGATTTTCAGGGAAGAGATTGATGTGGTCAGTAATAAACATGATGTCACCAACACGGAATTCCTTGTTCATACCACCGGCAGCGTTGCTGACGAATAAAGTTTCAATGCCAAGCTCCTTCATTACGCGTACGGGGAAAGTAACTTCCTTCATGTCATAACCCTCATAGTAGTGGAACCGACCTTGCATGGCCATTACAGGCTTATTGCCAAGACGCCCAAATATGAGATTTCCACTGTGGCCTTCAACTGTTGAGACAGGGAAATTGGGGATTTCCGAATAAGGGATATATTTTTTGTCATCTATATGATCAACAAGTGCGCCAAGTCCGGTGCCAAGAATAATGGCAGTATCAGGCATTTCACTTACTTTCGCGCGGATGTAATCAGCGGTCTCTTTGATTTTGTTTATCATTGGAATAATTTTAGGTTATTATGGAATATATTATTTTGTAATAACATTTATCGGATAAATGAGTTGTTACGTAGCAACTGTTTTATAACTTCGTCAAGTGGCTGCTCATTACCATCATCAAAAACAACCCGGATAGGCAGATAATATATAAGTTTACGTAAATGATGTGGAAAATATGGATTGTTCATCAATCGCATGACATCTTTCTCTGTTGTTATGATGTACTTGCGCTTCCCTTTCATTGCCATAAATTTCTCATTGATGCTCTCCAGATCGCTTTGTGTGAAATTATGATGATCGCTGAACCGCTTGATTTTCACTTTTGCCTTGAACTTGCGCAACTGTCTGACGAACGGTCGTGGATTCGCCACACCGGTCACAGACAGAAGGGAATCTGATTCCGTTAGATTTTCCATATCAAGAAGGGCAAGTTCTTGCTGTGCTTCACTGAACACAGCGCGTGGACGCATATACTTATAGCGTGAGAACAGAAGTTTCTGGTAGGGGAAAAGATTGAGATTCTCCGAAATCAAACGCCGCTGCATCGGGCTCATTGTCTCGGGACACTTTGTCACCACGATTATATCAGCTCTATTCAATGCCCGCATAGGTTCCCTAAGGCGCCCGAATGGAAGCATACTGTCCTTGTAAGCTGGCCGATTAAATTCCATCAGTACCACTGATAGTTTCGGCTTCACATAACGATGTTGAAAAGCATCGTCCAGCACAATCATTTGCAAATCCGGATCTATTTCACGCATTTTTTCAATTCCTTCCACTCGTTTTTCGCAAGCTGCAACCATGACGTTGCGCGATCGGAATTTTTGAAATATCTGATATGGCTCGTCACCTATATCTTCCACATGCGAATTTTCCGTAGCAAGCACAAATCCTTTGGTACGGCGTTTGTAACCGCGTGACAACATTCCTATGTGATAATCATTTGTCAACTTATCGAGAATGTATTCAGTGTGAGGTGTCTTTCCCGAACCGCCCATACTGATATTCCCTACGGTTATGACAGGTATATCAAATTCTGTTTGTTTTAATATACCCTTGTCAAACATCATGTTTCGCACAGCCATCACCCACCCGTAAACAATGGATACGGGTTTTAGAAGGAGATATGACAGGATTCCGCGCTTGGCCATGCAAATAAAATCAGGATGCGGTGTTCTGTTTAATGCAGTTTAATGTAGTTAGTGCGTGCTTGTAACGGACTCAGGTCCTTTACAGTTCGGAATGTCCTCATTATTTCTGAAGCTGTGGCAACATCTGAAGATTTCAGAGTTGCGTCAAGTTCGGCATCCATATCAAGCAACATCTCCCACCATTTCACTTTCACAACTGGAAACTCAGATATGCAGTAGGTCTCACCTCCGAGTTCAGCAGTCATGTCGGCAAGTGCATCCTGAAGGCCTCCTAATTTATCAACCAAACCATTCTTAAGCGCACTTTGACCGTCCCATACACGACCCTCAGCAATAGCTTTAATCTGCTCAACGCTACGGTGACGTCCTTTTGCACAGCGGGAAACAAAGAGCTCATAGCCATTATCCACATAACTTTGCATTGCTTCGCGCTGTTCGGCTGACATGGGTTCAAACAGCGTCGGCATGGAGCCCGTATTAGTACTTATGGTGACAGTGTTGACACCCAATTTATCTTTAAGGAGAGGTTGGATATTAGGTATGATTCCGAATATACCGATAGAGCCGGTGAGGGTCAATGGCTCCGCGTAGATTTTTTTGGCACCACATGAAATATAGTAACCACCAGAAGCGGCCATATCGCCCATCGAAACATAGAAGGGTTTGTCGCAAGTAGCCTTGAACTGCTCGAAAGCCTCCCATATCTGCTCGGATGCGTAAGCACTGCCGCCACCTGAGTTTACGCGGAGTACAACACCGTCAATCTTATCATTTTTGGCCAGCTCGAGAATCACCGGTACAAGTCGTTCTGACGCAATTCCGTCAGAGCCATTCTCTGTAATGTCGCCAAGAGCATACAATACCGCTATATTCTTAGCTGATGAAGAATTCTGTTTAAGAGGCGACTGTGAAACACCTGCATAATCCTGAAAAGAAATCAGGGTAGGTTTTTCATCTTTGCCTGTTTCAGATGCCAGCAATTCAAGCATCTGATGACGGTATTTCAGTCCATCAATCAAACGTTGCGTTTTATAGAATTCAGTGTTTTTTGCAAATACAAATGAGTTGGCAATATTGTTGATTGAATCAGCCGAAACATGGCGGCGTTCTGCCATCTTCTGTTTCATATAAGACCAGATATTACCTAAGAAGTGAGACTGCTGCTCACGGTTAGCTTCACTCATATCGGACAGAAGGAATGGCTCTACCGCACTCTTGTAAGTTCCTACCTTAACAACTTGCGCCTCTATGCCCAGTTTGTCCATTAAATCCTTGAAATAGATAGTTGTGGATGACAATCCGTGAAGGTCGATCATCCCTATTGGGTTGATGAACAGACTGTCGGCAACACATGCTACGTAGTAGTCTCCTTGGTTGTAAGTGTCAGCATAACTATAGACCCATTTTCCAGATTCTTTGAATTTCTCTAAGGCAGCTATAATGGCTTGAGCCTGTGCAAGCCCAAGGCTTGTGCCTTGACAGTCAAGAAAAATGCCTTTAATCTTTTTGTCATCTTTGGCAGCGTAAATTGCATCCACAAGCTGATTCAGATTGATTGTAGATGTGGAGTTGCCGTAGATCTGCTCCATCAAGTCAACAGGTGTCTCGCGGTCAACAACAGTGCCACCAAGTTCTATATGCAGAATGGAATCATCCTTAATTTTAACCGTCGGTGAAGTAGCCGAAGATGCAGCGAAAACTCCTATGGCAAGAAAAATCAATACGGTGCCTAATATGACCGAAAACCATATGCCGGCCATAGTCCCGAGAAAGCTGTAGATAAATTTTTTCATTTTGATAGTGTTGCTATTTTCATCCGCAGACATATAGCTGCGTTACAAAATTAATGTTTTTTATTTAATTTGACGCGCTAAAGTCCCATTAATTGCAATCGCTCAGAGTTTTCTTACCACTTTACCCGATCCAGTTCGTTCAATTTGCCTTACGTAAATAACTTCTTTCGGGCGCTCAGCTTTGAGAAGATTTGGAGTTGCTGCTATTGCCTCTTCATCTATTTTATCGTATCCTTCCACCACCAAGATGACCTCACTACCCCACTTTTCACTTGGACGTGAGGTGATGAAGTAACTCCTTCCCGATAAGAACTCCGATAGTTTTTCCTCAATTTTCTCAGGAAGGACTTTTATTCCTCCCGAATTGATTACATTATCGTAACGTCCCAGCCAACAGAAGGTTCTATCCTCAATCAGTTCCACCAAGTCATTGGTAACAAGTCGGCCAAATGACATTTCAGTGGATTCTATGATCAGGCAACCTCTTTCGTCAGAGGAAAAGCGTATATGCGGGAGCGCTTTATAATTCTTTTCTCCAATTTTGCGAAGAGCCACATGGCTGGCGGTTTCTGTCATTCCGTAAGTTGCGTACGCAGTTATGCCAGACGCTTGCAACAGTTCTTCATTATGCTGTGAGACGGGAGCTCCCCCAATAATCAAACAATCAATCATGCCGCACCACTCTGACGCCAGCAATCCAGGTATTTGCGAGGGAACCACAGCTGCAAGACGTATCCTCGACGGAGGACAGGTTTGGAGAGGCGTGTTTGTGGGTCGTTCAAGAAGGAGATCTGCTCCAGCCACTTGGGATCTCACCACCATCATTTTGCCTGCGATATAATCAATGGGCAGCGGAAGGAAGAGCAAATCGCCCTGTTGTACGCCAAATTGTTGACATGTTGCTTTTGCTGACACTTCCATGTCTCTCTTTGACAAATATATGAGCTTAGGTATTCCGGTGGAACCGGAAGTATGTGCCACTATCGTGTCACTGTCATCGTTCCAAAGCTCCATGAAACGTTCCACTTGGCATGTTGCCGGATTCTCTCCTATGATCGCCATGATAATTCAGGTAATTCCCAATTAAAGGAAGGTTTATAAATAAGGCCCTCTCCCTCCTGGGAAACGGGTGATGCTATATTATTTAAGTAGAGTGCTCCTGTTCCTAACCCTTGTGGCATGTTATGCTGCATACCCGAAAGCCATTGTGCAATGGCGTTAAGTCCAACATTGGATTCAAGCGCAGAAGTGGCCCACCACTCTATGCCGAGCAAATTTGCGATGCTTATCCACTCCATAGAACCTGAGAAACCACCACACAAGGCTGGTTTCAATATGATATACCTCGGATTTATTCTTTCAAGCAACTTGTATTTTTGCTCAGTATCGTTCACTCCAATCAGCTCTTCATCAAGCGCTACTGGAATCGGTGATTCAGCGCAGATCCGTGCCATCTCTTCGATTTGTCCCGCATGTATGGGCTGCTCAATCGAATGAATATCGAGTGCTGAAAGACGGTCAAGTTTCGTTAATGCATCTTCCGGCATGAAAGCACCGTTGGCATCCAGCCGAATAGTCAATTCACCGACACCGAATCGGCGACGTACGCCGTCAAGCAAGCTATACTCCTGCTCGAAGTCCTCGCCACCAACCTTGAATTTAAGGCATTTGAATCCGGCGCGTAGCTTTTCCTCGATTCTCCTGCTCATTTGGTCAATTGATCCCATCCATACCAGCCCGTTGATAACAATATTATCTTTCCCCTCGCTCCACGGAGAGGGAAATGGACATCGGACTCCCCCATTCTTTAAATCGAACAGAGCAGTTTCAACTCCGAAACGAATAGAGGGATAATGCAAAAGATCATCGGTGCGCAAGATATTGATGTCGCGGCATGTCTCAGAGAGTTTATCCTCGTAGTCTGGGACATCGTCGCAACTTAAACCCTTAAACAAAGCACATTCTCCCAAACCAAAAATATCCGGACTATCCTCCTCCCATACTTTTATAAAATATGTGGACTTCGTCTGCATCACCTGTCGGGAAGTGCGAGCAGGTTCCTTGAACACAAGTTCGTAAGGAGCAAATTCAGCTTTCAGCATATACTCACCAGAATTATCCGGGGAATTTAGGGAATTGATCAAAATCGGGATCGCGTTTTTCAAGGAAAGCGTTTTTACCCTCCTGTGCTTCCGCCATAAGATAGTACATCAAAGTGGCATCGCCGGCAAACTCCATCAGCCCACGCTGTCCGTCAAGCTCTGCGTTTAGAGCACGTTTGATCATACGAATGGCCATTGGGCTACGCTTCAATATAGTTTCGCACCATTCCATTGTCTCATCTTCAAGACGTTCGAAAGGAACCACCTTGTTAACCATTCCCATCTCTTCAGCCTCCTTGGCAGTATATTGGCGGCACAAAAACCAAATTTCGCGTGCTTTCTTCTGGCCAACACAGCGAGCGAGATATGATGATCCGAATCCGGCGTCAAAGCTACCGACCTTAGGACCCGTCTGACCAAAACGGGCATTTTCAGAAGCGATGGTCAGATCACAAACAACGTGAAGGACATGACCTCCCCCGATAGCAAATCCGTTAACCATCGCAATCACCGGCTTGGGAAGCGACCTTATAGCTTTATGAAGATCCAGCACATTCAGTCGGGGAACTCCACTCTCATCTATGTATCCTCCGATGCCCTTTACCTTTTGGTCTCCACCTGAGCAAAATGCTTTATCACCTGCCCCGGTGAGAACAACAACGCCGATATCTCCAGCCTCGCGGCAATAAGCCATTGCATCAAGCATTTCCCGGTTTGTCAGCGGGCGGAAAGCATTACGAACTTCTGGTCGGTTGATGGTAATCTTGGCCACTTTTCCACACTGTTCGAACTTTATATCGGTATATTCCTTTATTGTAGTCCAGGTTCTCATTATGTTTGGTATGTTATTGTAATTATAGTTTTTTCGTGATTATATTTTGTGGGCCGAAGCAAAAAATTCCCTTAAAACACGGCCTGACATTTCGCCATCGGTATGAATGGCCAGCATTGCAGGACGTTCATTTTCATTTATGAAAGGCTTGAATACCTCTTTGAGCTCTTCCTCCGAACAGGCAGTGAAGAAACTCATTCCGAAAGCCTTTGCAAGCTCGGATGCAGGAAAAATGCACGGTGCGTCAAAACAACGTGGCACTATATCAAGCTCACGCGTCGATTTGATAAAATGGAATATTCCACCACCTCCATTACATATCACAATCATTTTAAATCTTGGCGTCATGAGCCCTGAGGCCAATGCACCCATGTCATACTGAGCACTCATATCGCCTGTTATCAACACAGTCGGTCGGTCCGCTGCTACAATCTGCGCTCCTAATGCCGTTGAGGTAGAGCCGTCGATTCCGCTCACGCCACGGTTGCAATCGCAACGATGGAATGTACGTGACGCAAACAGTTGACCGTAACGGACCGGCGTCCCGTTTGAAAAATGGACATCTGCACCCCGGGGTATCATGGGAATGAAAGTCGCAAATGCCTTCAAGTCGCTCCAAGGTGAACGAGCCGAATAGGATTGAAG
>CAJUSN010000023.1 GCA_910589095.1 uncultured Muribaculaceae bacterium | reverse complement strand
ACAGGCGGCATAGATGCAAATATTTCAGTTTTGCGCTTATACAGGTCCTTCTGCTCCTGCTCTGTGGCAGGACGTCCGAGAGACTTACGGAAGATGATGTCAATGGTGGAGGCGCCAGTGCGGCCTTCATAACGGAAGAAATCATCGCGCGGAAGGTCAACCCCAAGTTCCGCCATCATCTGCTGCCATGCACGAGCATGGGAGGGCATGGAGTCATAAAGAGTACCATCCATGTCGATGAGGGCTGCGCGAGGATGGATATTGATATAATCGTTTCGGCGAAGAAAGTCCTGGATTGTCTTTGTATACATCAGTGAAGTCAGAGGAGAGAGTTGTGAGTCTATTTCTTTTTCTTTTTTGATTTGGAGGAAGAGTCAGCCGGAGCGGGTATGGTATCGCCCGGCATTATGAAGCCTGCAGGACGCTCTATGAGACCTTGCTGAATGAGAGTAACGGAATCGGCATGAGAGAAGTTGTCGTCCTTCTCTTCAGACGTCGCAACAGAAGCCGCTCCGGAACCTGGCGCGCGCATATCCTGAAGTTTCAGACCGCGCGAGCCGGTGGCACGTACCCCGCGTTTGAACACCTGAGTGATTTCGTTGATAAGGTTCACACGTACCGTGTCGGTAATTTGACGGCTTTCAGCCACAGTTTTTTCATTTATTCGTGCTTTACCGAGGCGAATTTTCATATTTTCAGGCGTTCCCTTGATATTGATACCAAACTTGAACGGTATGGGTGATTTTATCACTGCCACATGATAATCCAGATTCAGTGCGGCATCATTGCTGCCTCTTACTCCCAGCCTGTAACGGTCCATGTCGAAGATAAACGGATATACATCGATGTAGCCGTCATGAATGGCCAGCTCCACATCCATGTGATCAATCATATTGCGCTGCTTCTGTTTGAAAAGCATCCATTTGGCAATTGTGCGGAACGTTTCATTGTCAAGCAACTGAAGAGAGTCGCCGGAGATTTTCAAAGCCAGATCAAGAGAGGGGATTACAATGTCCATGATGGAATCAAGACGGGTGGTCAGCGCGAGATCGGCATCTACCACACCTCTCACCTCGCCCAGAAGTGGGAGCAAGGAGTCGATCTGAGGCATCATATCAAGCACGGACCGGAGATTGAGACGACGTATGCGCACCGCCGCCGCCACAGAAAGGTCATTGGCTGTAGGCGCTGAATAAAGCGCCGAAAAGTTAACTGCACCTATGGAGGTGTAGGCGCGCAATCGATCAAGATTAAGCGCACCGTCATAGATCTGCACCAAACCGTCAAGACCGTCAAGCCAAAGATCGGCATATCGTACATGATTTGCCTTAAGAGAGAAATTACCATTGAGATTGGAAGGGATGATAACTGCAGCACGCGCTGTGTCAGGGACTTCTGCATCAAGTTGCGACTGCATGCGGTCAATATCATTTTCGGTAGCACCATCATCGCGAATCATCTGCATGGTGCCGGCCGAAATCTTGTCGGCGAAAACCGCTCCGCGAAGCATTGTTGCCGTAAGGTCATTGACATCGATTGTATCAGACTTAACGCTGAAATCAAACTCAAAGGGGTAGCCATGACGCGAGAGTAGAGCGCGGGTAATGTTATGAATGGACCCGTTGAGGGTGAAGTCGCTTGAATTCATCTTCAGCCTGGTGTTTTTAAGGACAACAGAGTCCGTGGAGAAGGTGAGGTCAAGATTTCGCAGTGAATTCCGGGAGGGGAAATATGGGGTAAATAGCCTTCCGCTCTTTGTACGCAGCGACCCGCTTGCATTCCAACGTCGGAGCAGAGAGTGGATGGAATTATCAAGATCCACTTCAATATCTTCGCGACCACTGCGTGATCGGTCATAGGCAGCAATCTTACTGCGCATTTCAGCCCGCATCAATCCCATGATGGAATCCGAAGACAACTGAGGATGCGCGGCCGCTATGGAATCGAAGCGAGCCTTGCGGGCAGCCGACATCTGCGGACGGGAGCGTGGGTGGCATTGCAAGTCAAGCTCGGCTTGACGTAGAGCAGCGCGGTTGAATCGGTCAGCATAACCAAGCGCGGCTGCTTTTACGAGAGCTTTCATCAGTGGAGCGCGAGCATCGCTGTTGAAACGCTGGAGTGATGCTGATACCTCGGCATCGCGCAACCTGAAGCGTAAAGAATCGGAATCGGAGCGTAACATCAGGCGATGCGCCTTGATTGAAGCACCGATGGGGTTGATCTGAGTGGTGTCGGATGACGAAGCGATGTTTCGGGCTCCAACGCCTGCCGACAGAGTAGAACCGGAAAGCGTTACACCGGGAGATGAGAGAGCCACGGTGTCAATTGTGAGTGAGGCAGTGAGCATGGAATCTATCACATGGTCCTGGACAGGGATATTGCTACTGGAGCCAAGTTTGAATTCCGCGCTGCGCATATATGCCTCCATCGAACCATCAGTCATAACCATTCGGAAATCTGACAGCCGGAGCGCACCGTTGATCTTTGAACGATAGAACAATTTCGGGTCAAGGTAGCTTAGGCGAGTGTGGATATCAGCGTCGCCTTGCAATGTGCCACGTAAGGCACACGGGAGTTTGTCAAGTAGACTCGACGGCAGATTCTGCAGTGTTACGCTGCCATTGAACACGGCATCGATCAAGGGATCTGTAACCGGGTTGGCAACAGTGCCCTTAAGCGTAAAATCTATTGCTTTACCTGTGGCTGAGAGATTGTTCAGGCGAATGGTAGTGGCATCAAGATTATTACCATCGACTATCGCCGCCACATCAAGATCAAGAGCAGTGAGATGCAAACGGTCATAATTAAGTTTCCCGGCAGCAAGCTTAAGAGCCGCATCGACCATGGGGAGTTCCTTGCCTCCCGGCACATAAGGCTTCAAAAGCTTGGCCGAAAGATAAATCGACAGATCCGTATCAAGCCCCTTGGCAAACGCTTTATATTCATCGGGTAGAATATCCACTATTTTCATGACCTGTACCTTGGGCAAAGATGCTGTAAGTGTGCGTAAGGTAAAGTCATTATTCAGGTCAATGGATGTTGAGAAGAGGGCCGCCACCTCCCCTACACTCACGCGAAAATCGTCCAACTCAACCTCAAGTGGCTTCTTGCTCTCCCAAGCAATGTTTCCATCCACAGCAAATGGTGTCGAGGGAATTTTGACAGGAATGAGCCGGGCCGAAGCATCGCCTGAAAGGGAAAGTGTATAAAGAGGCTTCTCCGAAACAGAGTCCACGAGAGCCAGGCGGTCAAGCCGCAAAGCAGCATCTAAGGAATCAGGGAGAGAACGGTAACGAGCCCCCATGCCATCGGTAATGGTGAAGCTGTTTATGGCTATATCAGGAATTTCAAGCGGTTTTGCCGGAAGAGTGTCAGGCTCCGAGGGTGGGACAATCAGATAATTTGCCGTGAGAGAATCAACCTGCACGAGATTAGCGCGAATGTCGGAGAAGTCAACATCGTAGAGTGAGATGTTTCCGGCGGCGAGATCCGTGAGGTTGATACCTCCGGAGAAGCGGCGCAGGAAAAGAAGACTGTCGGCATCGGCAGGAAGAGTGGTGCGGACCGAATCGGGTAGAGAGCGGAGAGTCCGGCTGGTGAGCTGCAGCGAATCGACCGTAACGGAAAAACGAGGGAATGTGGACCAAAAAGTAAGCTCAACACGTTTTGCCTCAACATCAGCCAGGAGATATTCACTGGCATACTTGTTGACAAGCGGAGTAAGGCGCTCGGGGATAAGGGTCCACACCACGAGCGATATCAATCCTACTACAAGGAGCACCATGGCCACACAAGCGATGGCCAACCATTTGATAACACGCACCCACAGCGGGCGTTTCTTACGCTTAGGTCGCTTAGGTTCTATGGCTTGAGGTTCCTCAACAACGGGGACGGGAATAGGGTCGGTGTCGGTCACGGCAGTGTGGTGTTTATAGTGATTGTTGGACAAAGAAGAGACGGGTTGCAATTGTCAAAAACGAATGTGGCCTGCGGCCTTATCATTCCTCAAGGGGAACAACGGGATAACGGGCGGAGATGTGGAAACAGGGCTGTTTGATTTCATACTTCACCCAGCATTTACCCTCCTTACGCATAGCATAGAGAACTTCGGCCAACAGGGCTTTCAACTCCTCGGCCGAATGTGTTACCTGAGTCCCGTCGGCCACAAAACGCGAATATGAGATATCCACGGTTGTCCCAAGCTGATGAACGGATGAATCAACAGCGTTGCGATTTGTGCGTTTAAGGCGCTTTACGGTTTCGGGGGTACGCAACACGCTTGTGACTTTCAAACGGTAGCGGGCGCCTGATCGTTTTGCCAAAGAGTCATTGAAACGTCGGCCTATTTCATGGAGCATGGCTGCTCCCACAGGAACCATATAAGGACGGGAATAAGTGAGAGGCTCCACGTAGAAGTCGGCACACGAAGTGACTTTCACCAACGGCTGGCGCGTTTGCAGGTGTGAGCGAGTATCCGTCAGCGGTTCAATTCCTATGCGCTCGGCCTCGGCCCAGTGAACATAGTTGCTATCATTGAACACCTCATCGAGGCGCCCTAAGCGAGCGGTGGCCAATCGGGTGTTCGGATCAGGCATTTCAAGAATCGGATGGTCATAGGCCGATACGGAATCCTCTTCAAGAAGATTGATGTCCTCCGGAGCCACCGGTTCAACCTTTACAACAGATGAATCGGCGCCACCTCCACAACCAAAAACAGCCAAAAAGAGGAGACAAGAGAGCAGATATATCGGGAAACGCATGGTCACTTAAAAGATTAGGATAACAAAATTACAAAATTTCGTGACGCACTGCAAGGGCTCAGGGCTCAAAACGTTGCAAATAGGCTGAATGAGTAGGGATTTCGTTGCTGCATTCGTGCAGAATCAATAAAATGGGCAACGGAAGAGGAGGCTGAGTGGAGACCGGAAGAACAGCAAGGGCGCGTCCGACTGCGGACACGCCCTTGTGGTTTATGATTCAGGAATGCCCGTAGTGAGGGCAATTCCGGATGAAGGATCAGTCATTGACCGAGATACCTTCCTTGACTTCTTCACTGATAACTTCGGCAGAAGCGTCGCGACGGAGCACTTTGGAACCCATAACAGCATAGTAAAGGAGATAGGCCACGGCGATGAAGAGTACCCAGTAGCTTGCCAGATAGTTGGAAGCGTCGGCCACAGCACCCTGAATGATAGGGAGGATACCGCCACCACAAACCATCACCATGAAGAAACCTGACGCTACGGCAGTGTATTTACCAAGGCCTTCAGCAGCGAGGTTGAAGATACCACCCCACATAACTGAGGTGCAAAGACCGCAGAGCACAAGGAGAAGGATGTTAAGCGGGGCCTGCACATCAATGAAGGGAACATTGACCATTGTGGGTTCGATAAGGATGGCACCTGTGATGAGGCAGAGAGCCACAGCTGATACGGTAACGAGCATGGTCTTACTTGACACCATGCCACCAACTGTACCACCTACGAGACGGCCAACGAGCATGAGGAACCAGTAAGCGCCCACGAGCGAACCTGCAACGGCAGCATTCATGGCAAGACCGCCCGCTTCAACGGGTGAGGTCATGTAGAGGTTAGCCATGTTGGGGATACCCACTTCGATACCGACATAAAGGAAGATAGCTACAACACCACCAACATAGTGACGGAACTTCAGAGCACCGGCCAAAGTGGGTTTTTCAACTTTCTTGCCACCTTTCTTGAGCTCTTCAAGAATCGGTTCAGGGAGCTTAGAGAGGAAAAGCACAACAAGCGCGAGAAGGAACACGCCGAAGGCGATATACAACGCGGGACGTGCATCGATGAGAGTTACATCGTTGAGGTTAGAACCCATAAGGTAACCAACGAGCACGGGGCAGATAGTTGCAGCAAGCGAGTTGAGCGAGCCACCGAACTGGAGGAGCTGATTACCGGTTTTGCCACCACCACCAAGAGTGTTGAGCATGGGGTTGACAACAGTGTTGAGCATACACATGGAGAAACCGGCCACGAATGCACCACAAAGATAGATGGTGATAATTGCGTCCTTTGCCTCGAAAAGGCTGCTGATGAACATGAGCGCCACACCGGCCATACCAACGAGCACGGCAGCTACAGCAGAGAATTTATAACCTTTTTTCTGGAGAATCATACCGGCAGGAAGGCCCATGAAAGCATAGGCGATAAAGTTTGCGGCATTACCCAGCTGGCTCTGAAGGTTAGAGAGACCAAGCTGCGATTTAAGGATTACTCCAAACGGATTCTGAAAGCCTGTCACGAATGAGATCATCGCAAACAGGAAGAACATCACGATGATAGGCAACGTGTAGTTCGGTTTTTTAGCAGATGTCATTTTAAGTTATGGTATTGAATTTTAATAAATTATATTCTTCATGGCTGCCAATGAGGCAGAAAGGGCCTCCCCCTCAAGGCAAAGTTACATAAAAAATTGCACATTATGCAAATAATGTGGCAATGAAAATCAGGTATCGCGCCTATAAGTGACAAATCGATACGTGGCACTGCTGCGAGGGTCGGTGAATGAATCTGACCGTTCAGTGTGCACCCACCCTGCAGGGATAGGGGGGAAGAAAGTGTCGGCATCGTCGACAAATGCGTCGACCTCGGTGAGATACATAACCGAAGCAAAAGGGAGGGCCTGTTCATAGATCTGACCGCCGCCAATTATGAATACAACGGGAGAACCTGTGCACAACTCCACAGCTTCCGCTATGGACGACACACGCTCGGCGCCAACCGGTTCATAAGTTGCGTTGCGGGAAACCACAATGTTTCGGCGACCGGGAAGAGCTCCCTTAGGTAGAGCCTCGAAAGTGCGCCGGCCCATGACAATGGGGTGACCCATCGTGAGCTGCTTGAACCGACGGAAGTCCTCGGAAATATGGAACGGTTGGTCACCGCGACGGCCAATGGCACCATCGCGTGCCACGATGGCTATGATGGCTATGACGGCTATTTCAGGCTTCTGCTTCATCACACTGACACTTTACCGGGTATGGAGGGATAAGGATCGTAATCGACCAAAGTAAAATCTTCATACTTGAAGTCAAAAATATCCTTCACTTCAGGATTCAGAATCATTTTAGGGAGCGGGCGTGGCGACCGGGTAAGCTGCAGCTTCACCTGCTCGAAATGATTATTGTAGATGTGGGCATCGCCGAGTGTATGGATGAAATCTCCGGGCTGCAAGCCGGTGACCTGGGCCACCATGAGGAGAAGGAGCGCATAGGAGGCTATGTTGAATGGAACGCCAAGGAATGAATCGGCGCTTCGCTGATAGAGTTGGAGACTGAGGCTTCCGTCGGCCACATAGAACTGGAAAAAAGCGTGACAAGGCGGAAGATTCATGTTAGGGATATCGGCCACGTTCCATGCGCTGACAATAATGCGACGGGAGTCGGGATTAGTCTTTATAGTCTCTATCGCCTCGGATATTTGGTCAATAAAGCCTCCGTAATAATCGGGCCATGAGCGCCACTGATAGCCGTAGATGTGACCGAGGTCACCGTCAGGGCCGGCCCATTCGTTCCAGATCCTCACACCATTGTCCTGAAGATATTTCACATTGGTGTCGCCTTTCAGAAACCATAAAAGTTCATGTATGATTGATTTGAGATGAAGCTTCTTGGTTGTCAGCATCGGAAAGCCGTCGGCAAGATTGAAGCGCATTTGATAGCCGAATATCGAGCGTGTGCCGGTGCCTGTGCGGTCACCTTTGTCTGTTCCGTTTTCCAGAATCTCGCGCAAGAGCGATTGGTATTGTTTCATTTTTCAGGAGTTTTTGTTTCAAAGTTATCGCTACCGCACTCCATTGAGGTTTCGGGTTGGCGGTCAAAGCCGACGAGGCGTTGCATCAATGGCGTGGCAAGTTGTTTGCGATTACGTGTGTACCGGATTGCAGATGCCGGGCAAACAGCAGCACAATCAAAGCACACCACGCAGCGGGAACCATCGACCAGATGATCCTTGAGGTCGATACATTGGGCCTTACATACATCCTCACAGAGTCCACATTGGGTGCATAGATCAGTGTCGATATCCATCTGATAGATTGAAAAGCGACTTACACACCCGAGCGCTGTGCCCACCGGGCAGATGGTGGAACATGCAATTCTTCCGGATCGTACCGACAGCAGGAGCACAATGATGAACAGGACGGCAGCCACAGCCGTAGCACCTATGGATGCAGCCACAATGTGGGCCGAAGCCTGTGATCCTATGGCCTGCGCGCGAACTTCCATAACGAGAGGATGGAGGAGGTTGGCACAAAAGCGATTGAACACCGAATATGGGTCAAGCAATGAAGGGAGTGCCACAAGACCTGCCATCAGGCACGCAATGGTAAGGAAAAGAACTGTATATCGAAGAGCGGTGAGCGGGCGGGTGTAGCGATAGCGGCGTTTGAGCGTGCCGAACTTGCGGAGAGGACGCATACGGACCGTTCGCGCTGCAGCGTCCTGCAAGGTTCCAAGCGGGCAGAGCGTAGAGCAGTAGATGCGACCGAAGATAAGGGTAACGAGTAGCCACCCAATGAAAATGGCGAGCGAAAAGGTGACAAGAGCTTGTCCGATCTGCAGCTTTTCAAGCCATGGCCCTATTCCCGGTATGAGCAGGGATGAAGATGTCAAGCCCAAGGCAAGTGCGATGAACACGCTTACCGAAAGAATTATGCGGAGTATGCGAAGAATCTTGGCTGACATTTCAAACTCCAAAAGTAGTGAAAAAAAACGTAGCGGTCAACGCTTGCGCGAAAAAAAAGAGGTGATGAGCTCGGCACATTCATTGGCCAGCAACCCATTCTGCACTTTGGTGCGCGGATGAAACGGGGAATCCGTGAAAGTGGAGTATCCACGCTTGCTATCACCGGTGCCATAGACCACTCGGCCTATCTGACTCCATCCGAGCGCACCGGCACACATCAGACATGGCTCCACAGTTACATAAAGTGTACACTCAGGGAGATATTTGCCTCCGAGAGTCTGTGCTGCGGCAGTGATGGCTTGCATCTCAGCGTGGGCAGTTACGTCAGTGAGGGTTTCCGTAAGATTATGCCCCCGGCCTATCACACGTCCGTTGCACACAATTACAGCTCCGATCGGCACCTCCCCATCGAGTTCGGCAAGACGGGCCTCCTCAAGGGCCATGCGCATGAAACGTTCGTCGGCGGCAGAAAAATTCATTTGCTTAAAAGAGCTATGTCAAGTTGGAGTCCATCGGCGCTTGCTATGACCCGAGGGAAGGCCTCACGGGCATCAAGCACCAAAATCTCGGTATCGTAATATCGTTTGGAATAATGGCCAATGATGAGAGTTTTCACACCGGCTTCAGCTGCTATCATACCAGCCTGCCGGGCTGTGGAATGACCGCGCTGACGAGCGGTTTCAGCCAACGTATCGTCATACGTGGCTTCATGATAAAGCACATCTACCCCTTTGACAGCATGCGCTACCCGATGGTCATACATTGTATCGGAGCAATAAGCGTAACTGAGCGAAGGGTCGGGCGAAGTGGTGAGGCGGGAATTTGCTATTACATTACCGTCTTCAGTTACGAAGTCGGCGCCCTCCTTAAGCTTCGGACGCATTGCCACCGGAACTTTGAAGAAATCAAGCATATCGGCTCGCAGATGACGCGGTTTCGGCTTCTCACGGAACACAAAACCGTAAGCTGGCACGCGGTGATAGAGAGGAAACGCCTCGACAGTGAGCGACGGGAGATCGAGAATCTGTCCGCCGGCACCCTCCAGAGCCACGTAGTTGATCTCGTATGTGGCTTCGCGACAAAAGAAATCTGTGATGGATTTCATTATCTCCAGTCCCTCGGCAGGAAGATAGACCGTTAACGGACTTTTCTTTCCATGGAGCGAAAGGGTGGACAGGAGCCCGGGCAGTCCGAGGCAATGGTCGCCGTGCATGTGTGAGATGAAAACATGTGAAAGGCGGGAAAAGGAGAGACCGAGCCGACGCATTGTGGCCTGAGCACCTTCGCCGCAATCGATCATCATGAGCCTCCCACGATAGGAAATAACCTGGGATGATGGATTTCTGCGAGGCGATGGAGTGGCAGAACCGCAACCGAGAATACTGAGCTGGAAATCGGACATATAGCAATCAGTCGTTATCGTCAGTTTTCGGAGCAGGTTCAAGGCGAATAAGTTCAAGCCGGGAGGCGGTACGGCGCAGAATGGTGAGCAGGAAATTACCGGCCACAATGGTTTCACCCTGAGCGGGAATGAGACCGGCCGAAGTCAAAACGAAACCGGCGAGAGTTTGATAATCATCATCTTCCGGAATATCAATGTGATACTGTTCACGAAGAGTTTCCACCTCCACACGCCCGGAACATTCGTAAATGCCCGGCTCGATTTCCCTAACAAGATCATCGGAAGAGGTGTCGTGTTCATCGCGGATGTCACCGAAAATCTCCTCCACAAGGTCCTCAAGTGTTACCAACCCGGCCGTTCCACCAAATTCATCTACGACCACTGCCATTGAACGTTTCTCGGCTAAAAGGCGGCGCATAAGCTTATTGGCGAGAAGGGATTCCGGTGCAAAGATTACCGGCTTGATATTTTGCTTCCAGTCACTTACAGGATCGAAGAGCTCGCTGACGTGAATGTAGCCGAGCACATTGTCAATATCATCAGAATACACCACGATTTTGCTGCGTCCGGAACTGGTGAAGAGTTCGCTCAGGGCTTCACGCGATGTGGTGGCTATGTTTACCGCAACAATCTCATTGCGCGGAAGCATGCAGTCACGGAGGTGAGTGGTTGAGAAATCCAAAGCATTATGGAAAATCTTCACTTCATTCTCCACAGGTGCTTTTTCGGGATTAATCTCGTCGATATTCTTCTCCAGGTAACGGTTGAGGTCGCCTATTGACAGCATCCCCATCTTCTCAGAATCGGACTTTATTCCGCAGAGCTTCATGAGAGAGCGCGACAGCCAGGTGGTGAACACCGCCACCGGCCACAAAATGATGTAGAACACCATGAGGGGCATGGCAATGATTTTCAGGGATGCGTAGGGGTTGATACGGAATATGGTTTTAGGGAAGAACTCTCCGGTAACAAGAATCACACCGGTTGAGATAAGCGTTGAAATCACCAACACAAGGGCCTCATGGAGATGATAATGGTCAAGCCAGCAGGTTTCCAAGAGGTAGGCTGCCCCCATACCGTAGATCACGAGCATGATATTATTGCCCACAAGGATTGTGGAGATAAAAAGATCTTCGTCGCGATAAAAAAGATTTATGACCTTACCGAGAAGGCCACCGCGCTTTACATCAAGCTCGACACGGACACGGTCGGAGGTGATGTAGGCTATTTCTGTCCCTGAAAACAGAGCCGAAAAGATGAGCGATACAACCGCAAGTATAATCCAGGTAGTTAGTGTCATACAGGTTGCTGTTTGTGATTAACGTGAAACTGTGGG
Organism: uncultured Muribaculaceae bacterium; assembly: GCA_910589095.1. Taxonomy (GTDB): domain Bacteria; phylum Bacteroidota; class Bacteroidia; order Bacteroidales; family Muribaculaceae; genus Paramuribaculum. The sequence continues at coordinate 10,491 of CAJUSN010000023.1, read as the reverse complement.
CTTCACGGCGTAATTGGCCGAGTCGGTGAGTTCATCAGGCTTTGCTCCTGGTTGTGGGGCCGGCTTAGAAAGGCTGTCTGTTCGTGCATTGGCCTTGAAATCGGTCGCCGGGAACATACCCATCACTTTATTTACCTCATACTGAGTCATGCGCTCATTGGAAGTAAAACCGTAGCCTTCGATTATGCGCCCCTGCTGCTCTATGTGGATAAATGAATCAGAATACAGTTTCTGATGGCGCTGATCCCAGAAGAGCTGAGGGGTGAGGAATTTCTCACCTGCAATGTTGGTGATCTCCACATAGCCGTCGAGGCGCCAAAGCTGTTTATCCTTGAAATAACGCGCTGAATCGCATGTCACTTCGGCTTCGACACGAAACATATCGTTGTACTTCTCAAGGTGCAAACCCTTCGGGAAGTCCCAGCGCGGTTCGCGTGCCTGATCAAAAACAAGCCAAAGGGGAGCCGTAATTTTGTAACGGACCACACCCGAGTCGGAAATGAGGGTAGAGACATTGTTGGTGGTCATGGTGGCAAACTTCTCCGGATCAAAGTTACCCTTCATGAGCTCCTGTTCCTTTTCAGCACATGACCAGAGCAACACTCCTGCCAGCAGGGAGGCAAGCGCAGCAGGAAGCGAACGCAGCGAACGTAGCGAAGCGGTTTGGATTGTCGCGGTCATGACGGTTATTGACTGAGCTGGCGTGTCGGAAGAATTATTTAATTTTATTCTGGAAGAACCAAAGCTCGTTGAAGTTGATGCCGAGACGGATGTTCAGGTAGTTCTCCTTGAGGAGATTCTTGTCGGTAGCGGCACGGTGGCGGTACTCCACGCCTATGTTAATAAGAGTCTTGGACTGAAGTGCGGGAAGACCGAAACCAAGTCCGATACCATATTCTCTTACGTGGCTGGAACCTGCCATGATGTAGTCACGATTATAGAAACCTCCGACACGATATGTGACGCGGCTGAAATAGTTGCCACGCACGGCATGTGTGTAAGAAGCACCGAGCGCGCCTTGATAACGATCGGCAAACCGTGTACCTTCGAAGTTGGGAAGCTGAAGAGTTTTCACTTTACTCCATGGCTGATAGGTAAAGTCGGCTTCCACCAAGAGTTTCTTTTTCCACTGATAGCTGAGACCGGCGCCCCAAGTTTCGGCAAGCGAAGTATTGTGGCGAAGTTTGGCTGTGGCCACAGTGTCGGGAGCCGCGTCAGCGTTTACGTCATATTTAGTCACAGACGCGTTGCCAAGGAGCGCTTTACCGGGCGAATAGACCAAACCGGCAGTTATGCGATGGTCGCGTCCAAGATCAAGGTTGTACTGCGCACCGAACTGAAAACGGAAGTCGCGGACCTGAATAACTTGTTCAAAGAGTGATTCGGAGCCAGCGTCGGTGGTGACTGTGACATCATTGATGACGTTACCGAAAAGATAACTGGCATTAAAACCGAGGCTGAATCCTTTGAATATCTTACCGGCAAAACCGAGGTAAAGTTGATTGATACCACCGGAACCTTGACGCTCGCTGAGACCGTTCGCTATTTCAGAGCCGAAGGCATAGCCAACGGAGCTGTAAGGAACAAGACCGAGACTCGCACCCATGCGCTTGCCAATGGGCACCTGCATGGTGATGTAATCGAGTCCGCCGCCCCATTGCGAGCCGGATGTACGGGTGCCGTCGGTAGCGGTTTCGGAAGAGTGAAGGTTTGTGAGGTCCACGCCCATATCGAAAAGGAATGTGAGAGTGTCAGCAGCCGCATAGGATGCGGGGTTCATGACGTTGATCTGACGACCGGAGTTCATGGCGTAGCCCACACCACCCATCTGCATCTGAGCGGCAGTGGCGTTATTATCAAGGAGTCCGTAGCCGAATTTCGAGTATGGCGAAATTGTCTGGGCGACGGCAATGGAGGATACACCCAGTGCGATAAGAATTGTTAGCGCGATTCTGTCAGTTATTTTCATTGTAAATCAATATACGGTTAAGGCCGATGCTCACAAGATCGGGCTCGACATTCACGTCGAAGTGGCACAGGCGCGAAAGCTCATCGGCCCACCCTCCGGTCATAACGACAAGGGCATCGGGCGACAGCTCGGATTTATAATATGTTATGGCTCCTATAATACCGAAAACGGAGCCGAGGATCATAGCCGAGGGCGTGTCGAAACCGAACACATGGCCCTGTGGAATCTCACGTGGCACTTTAACACGTGGGAGGCGAGCTGTGAAGCGATGCAACGCTTCAAGGCGCATGTTCATACCCGGGGCGATGTTTCCACCCAGGAAATGGCCGTCGGGGCTAACCACGTCGTAGGTCACCGCTGTTCCCGCATCGACAACGAGCAACATCCGCGAGGGATAGACGGTAGCTGCACCCACAGCTGCGGCAATGCGGTCGGCGCCGAGAGATCCGGGCGTTCCATAGTCAATGCTGATGGGGAGCGGCATATCGCTGGAGAGTCTCAATGTGCGCGACGCGAAAGATGAAAGGAGAGCCATGACCTCTGTACCGCGACTGACCACTGAGCAATACATGGCACATTTCACACGCCCGCCATAGGGGGCGAGAAAGTCAGCGATCACATCGGGCGTGAGTGACGTTTCGATGCGACGTGCCACCATGCTTTCGCCCTCCCAGAGAGCCAGCTTGGCAGCGGTATTACCTTGGTCGATTGTTAAGTTATACGACATTTGGCCACAAATATAGTAAATCCTCGCAACATAGAGTTGATGGAGAGGTTATTTTTTGGCACCTGAGGAACTTTTCTGTTCCTTTTCCATTGCGCGGGGAATCATGAGCGAGGTATAGATCTGGATAACGGCTCCCGCCAAAGTGAAGGCAAGCCAATCCATGCGTTCAGGCGTGTAGAACATAAAAAAGGCACCGACGCAGAATATAATGCCGGTCCAGATTTCAAGCCTACAGAGTCGGCGTACGCGGAGAGGAAGTCCGGCGGTTGAGGGCGCAAAAAGCCGACCTATGAGAACTGCAGCGGCACCTACGCTATATACAATCCGTGAGATTATTCCCGTGGAATCGAAGCCGGAGAGACGGAGGAGCGGGATTGCCGTACCAATGACAATCAGCAGCAGCCCAATATTGACTGCAACGAGCCAAGCCTGCCGTGGGAGAAAAGAGCTGCGGGAGGAAATGGGTTTTGACATGTAGTTGGTTTTCAAAAATTATTGCACAACGAACACATCCTCATCGGGACGCTGCATGTGGTAATTTTCACGTACCACCTGCTCCATTGCAGCGGGATCAGTGTTGAGGCGCTGCTCAAGGTTGCGGTAGTAGTCAAGGGAATCGCCGGCCTGACGAATGGCCATGTTGAGGGAATCGATCTGACGGTCATACATGTAAGTTTCCGAAACGGAGTTGTCGGAAAAAAAGAGGATATAGACAATCAGCCCCACAGCCACGAGCAGGCTCACCGAAATGTATCGGCGACACCATTGCATGAACGTGCGTCGTTGCGTAGTTTTCATTTTGCAAAATTACGCAAATTTCCTATTTGAATCTCACAAGGCTCCTCACTTAACTATTATTAACGCCTTTAACTTGGGTTCTGTAGGAGCGGGAATGTAATTTTGCGTACAGAAACCAATCACTAACATCCGTATATGAATCTTAAACATCTATGTATGTTCGCATGCGCTCTCTTAGCTACGCTCTTTAGCGCGTGCGAAGACAAGCCTGAGGAGCCGGAACTTAGAGCCGGAGGCGTCCACATCCTCTCATACAATAGTAAGGACTGGATAAACGGGCACACATATACAATGAGTCCGTCCCAAACATCACTAACATTAACTCTGGGATCCCGAGGCATCCCGGATGACGGCTTTATTATAGTACGCAGCAGTTCGCCTCTTTTAAAAGCAGAACTTTTGGACCCTTTTGATCCGGAAACACTGCCGGTATATGACAGCATTCAATGCTCTGACGGCAATAAAGTGTGGTATGACAAACTTTACGAGCAGCGCGTAAGAATTACAGATATACCTCTTACGAACATTCCACCCGAGGTGGCAGAGACTGAGACAAGGGAGATAGAGATCAAGGTTATTCCGGTGGGAGGTTACAAAGTATATTCCAATTTTACAATAGTTCATCTTATGCCCGTAGAAGATGACAACACTGAAGAAAACACAAGTAAAGAATAAATCAAAGAGCTCCTTTGACTGAAATAATAGGGCCGCTTCCGGAATTGGGAGCGGCCCTATTGGGTTATGGCAAGTTGGAATGTGAATGCGGAGATCAGCGAACGGCTACTTTGCTGTCATTTACAATGTAGATACCGGCAGGGAGGCTGATGGTGGTGGTGCCGGGCTGAACATTACGGTCAGCAACGGTGATTCCTTTCATGTCTACCACCTTGACCTGAGCTGCTTCGGCAGCCTGGATTTCAATACAACCCTGTAGGCCTGCCACTTTGAGTGTTTCAGCTTCAGCGGCTACATTGCTCACTCCAGCGAGTTCTTTATCAAGAACGTTGCATGTAAGGCAGATACCCCATCCTGAGGGTTTCTCTGTGGCGCTATCATCGGTAAGAGTCCACACGTTATTGCCACGGGTGGCACTGTAGATGCGGGTAGATGCAGGATCGTAAGCGCAAGCCATAAGCGTCGGAGCCCCACCGCCCTTGGCTACGGTTGTAGTGGCTTTAATTTCAAGAGACTCGGCATCAAGTTCATCAATATAAGAACCGGTGAGCGCATTCAAGCGATAACCCTGTGCATAGAGCGAGCCATTATAGCTTATCAGGTTACGGTAACCGCCAATGGAGAGAGCATTTGCCAAGGCCGCTTCATACGTACCGTCGGACGCACTTGTCTTGACAATGAAACCCTCAAGCATGTTGCTTGTAGATGAAATGAGGGGAGTATCATTCTCATTAGTTGAGATGGCACCGAAGAAAGTACCCATAAGGAAGAGTGAGTTGTCAGACTTAACAAGCGAAAGGAACTGGATGCGGTGGGTGGTGGCACCGGAACGGTTGGCTTCATTATAACATGTAAGGAACTGGGGCACGAGGGAATGGGTGGTACCTGACACAGTGGATTTTACGCCGCAGAGGAGCACAGCATTGTTGGCATTGAGTTTGGCAACTTCTTTAGCATTTGAGCCTTTGCCAAGTTTGAGAGTTGCTCCGGCTTTGCCCTGAAGGTAACCTGCGAAATAGACCATGTCGTCCTCAACAACCATTGAGTTGATGTAATCGGCTGTTATGCCATCGGCAGTTGAGCCCTGGAGATGGGTGAGGTAATTTCCATCCTTATCCAGCTTAACAAGATAGAGACCGCCAGCATAATTCTGAACATCTCCGTTGTAAGAATCAAGATTACGGGGCTGAAGCACGTAAGTGGCGTTCTGTTCGCCGGTGAAGATGAGCGGAGCGCGGTGGTTACCGGCAATATAGATATTACCATCCTTATCCTCGGCAATAGCGTTGGGGAAGGCGCCGTTGGTGGTGTTGGTAACTGATGAGCCCGATGATGCGTTAGGCACGGGGAGCTGATCGGCTACCACACGGCGTGCCCACTGTACATAACCATCCTTTGATACTTTAATCACCACCTGGTTCATAATCCAGCAGGATGTGTTCCAATCGGGGAAGTCAATCTCGGTTTTGGCTGCATCAACAATCACAGGCGACTCATAAGGGGTAACAGATGATGAGCGCATGTTTACCAATAAGAGGGCACCACCGTCGGCCGTAGGGGCCACGCTATTGGTACCGGAAGTGGTCACATCACCTTTTTTTGTAGAGAGAGCCCAGAGAAGTGAGCCATCCTTTGCATTATGCTTTGTAACGAGGAGGCTATAGTTTTCAGAATTTCCGTTATAGGCGGTACCGGTTGCAATGGTCTGGCCGTCGAACACAAACTCATCCGTTTCAGTTTTGGCGCCGAAGCTGCCTACAGTGATAACATTACCATCGGCGGTAACAGCGATGCCTGACATGTTATCGGCAGCAGTGTTAGGACCATCCAGCAATTTGTGCCACTGGAGTTCGGGAGTGGCAGCGCCTGCGAACAACGCGCAGCCGAGAGTAAAAATTGAAAGTAATGATTTCTTCATAAATGTGATTTATGGGTTTTATGTTATTTAGAATGATTCTACTTTTTCCGGGTGCAAAATTACTCATAACATAACAGCTGTGAAATACTCAATTTTGAGTAAAAATACACCCCGACGCACGCCCCCTATACTCACTTTTAGGTAGTCATAGTGCGTGCGGGCGCGCTAAATACCTACTTTTGGGGATTTCGGAGGAAATGCATATTTAGTAATTTTGCATTGGAAACAGAATAATATGCAACACAGTCAAAGAACCACTCTTCTCCTTTTACTTTTACTTGCTGTACACCTCATGACCCACGCCGCCGACATGACACTGCGCGGCACGGCGGTTGATGCCGCCACAGGCGAACCATTGGCGTTTGCCACCATCAAGGCATATCCGGGTCAGACAGCCACCCACGCCGATGCCGACGGTGTGTGGAGCCTTCGCGTTCCTCAAGGCACCTCCAAAATCACGGCCACCTATATTGGTTATGAATCTGCAAGCCTCAAGCCGCAACCCGGTAAGACAATGACTTTTAAGCTCAAGCCCTCGGCTACTCTCGGCGAGGTGGTGGTAACCGCACGCGAGAGCAGAGGATTGACCAGTTCGTCGCGGATTGACCGTGATGCCATGGAGCATCTCCAACCCACCTCATTCACTGACATCTTGGAATTGCTCCCGGGAAATATATCACAAAATCCCAGCATGGGTTCGGCCAACACCATTACCCTGCGAGAAACGGGCGGGATGACTGCCACCGGAGCCAAGACTAGCGTGTCGGATGATTACGCAATCACATCACTTGGCACTCGCTTCATGGTCGACGGTGCACCGATCGACGGTGATGCCAACCTCCAAGGTGTGCCTATCAGCGATGATACCGACCCCTCATCAAAACGCTCATCGGTGAATCGCGGTGTTGACATGCGCACCATATCGACCGACAATATTGAGAGCGTTGAGATTGTGCGCGGAATTCCCTCGGCCGAATATGGCAACCTCACTTCCGGACTTGTAAACATAAAGCGTCTTCACCGTGCCACACCCTGGACCGGTCGCTTCAAGGCCGATGAGTACAGCAAGCTCTTTTCCGTTGGGAAAGGCTTCGGCATTGCAGGAACTGAACATGTGATCAATGTGGATGGAGGCTATCTCGATTCAAAAATAGACCCACGCGATAATCTCGAGAGTTACAAACGCGTAAACGCATCGGCCCGTGCCAATCTTTCATGGCGTGCGCCGGCAATCAATACCCGCTGGAGCGTGGGGGTTGACTACACCGGGTCATTTGACAACGCAAAAGTAGATCCCGACCTCAACTACAACAAGATTGACCTGTTCAAAAGCACATATAACCGCTACGCGCTTACCTCCAATCTTACATTCAATTTCAACCGGCTCTCATGGCTCTCATCCGTGGAACTGAACACATCTGTGGCCTACCAGCATGATCGCATAGAACGTGAAAAACAGGTTGCACCACAGCGAGCTTCCATAGCTCCCACCACCATGGAGGAGGGCATTCATGACGGACACTACTTGCTGAGTGAATACATTGCCAACTTTGTGAGCGACGGCCGTCCACTCTCCACCTTCATAAAACTCAGGGCACAGGGAGCTCGCTCACTCGGCACTTGGGCCCATAATTACAAAGCAGGCGCCGAATGGTCAATCTCTAAAAACTACGGTGACGGACAGGTTTATGATTTGACGCGTCCCCTCTCGGCTTCCTGGACCACGCGTCCTCGCCGTTACGCTGACATTCCGGCGCTTCACGTGCTCTCATTTTATGCCGAGGACAACGTGACCGCACTTTTGGGTTCATCCAAACTGGAGCTTCAGATAGGCGCGCGCACAAGCCAGTTGCCCTCACTCTCCAAGCAATTTTATCTCCGCAACAAGGTATATGTGGATCCGCGCCTCAACGCTGTGTACACTTTCCCCGGGTTCGACCTTGCAGGACAATCCATGCGGTTCTTCGTTGCCGGTGGCTGGGGTGTAACTACAAAAATGCCTACTATCGACTATCTTTACCCGCAGGTGCATTACAACGACCTTGTGCAGCTCAACTATTATCATATTACGGACCCTATGAACCTCTCGCGTGTGAGTCTTCGTACTTATATAGAAGATCCCACGAACTATCAGCTCCGCGCGGCCCGCAACCGAAAATGGGAAGCTCGCGTGGGATTCGAGTGGGGCGAAAACCGGCTGAGCGCCACCTACTTCGAGGAGCGCATGAATTCCGGATTCCGCTATTCAAGGGTGTATGACACGTACGAATACCGACGCTACGATGCATCGGGACTGAACGCCACAGAGCTTACCGCGCCTCCCGTGCTTGAAGAACTCCCCTATCAGGACATGAGAGTGCTTGACGGAATGAGCCGGGTGACCAACGGCACACGTATTGACAAGCGTGGCGTAGAATTTCAGTTGAATACCGCCCGTTGGCGTCCACTTATGACATCTCTGATTATATCCGGCGCATGGTTCCGCACTCGCTATTCCAACTCGCAGATGCTGTTTAATCCGGTGACCGAAGTTGTGGGGAACCAACCTGTAAGCGACCTCTATGTGGGTCTTTACAACACCACCGACGGACGCATCAACGAGCAGTTCAACACCAATTTCACATTCGACACACAGATACCACGCTGGGGATTGGTGTTCACCACTTCGCTGCAGTGCATGTGGTACATGAAAACCACACGCCTTCGCGATAACGGAATCCCTGACTATTATCTATCGGCAGCCGACGGCCAGCTCCACCCATATACACAAGAAAGCGCCAACGACCTTATGCTCCAATATCTCATACGCCGCTATAATGAAGCATCCTACACACCCCAAGAGGTTCCGATAGCTCTCTACCTCAACTTAAAAGCCACCAAGAAAATAGGCCGTTGGATGCGCATATCGGCTTTCGTCAACCGCATAATAGATTATCTCCCCGACTATAAGAGCAACGGCCTGACAGTGCGACGAAATTCAGAAGCATATTTCGGCATGGAACTCAATTTTACTATCTGACAACCAAAAATCCAAGAAACAATCTTCAGCATGACATATATGAAAACATTGAAATCCAAACTACTCTCCCTATTAGTTGCTGCAATGTGCGTTGCGGCCTTCCCGGCGTGCGACGACTCTTTTTCCGATAGCGCCGAGACCTCATCGGAACTCAACGTAAGCATAAGCCGTCCGGAGGAAGCCGCCGATGCCCGCGTTATTTCCGAAACACTCACCGCGCGCAACGTTTCGAGCGGACGTGAGCAACAATACAACACCATTACCGGCATACAACTGCTTCCCGGGCTTTATGACCTCACTTACGAAGCTGAATTGGAACTCGCCTCGGGTGCACATTCAACGCTAAGGGCCGCCGCCACATCCGTACAGGTAACCGGCTCATCAACAAGCGTGAAACTCGAGGGCTATAACAATATAGAGAGCGATGACCTGATCATTGCCGAAGTGTTTTTTGCCGGCACCACACGAAATTCCGGTAACCAATATAACGGTGACGACTATGTGAAGCTCTACAACAATACGGATCACGTGATCTATGCCGACGGCATTACCCTTTTCGAGAGCAAATTCACCACTACCGACAAATATGAACATTCGCCCAACATAATGAACGAAGCCATGAACGTACAGGCACTCTACACTGTGCCGGGAAGCGGCAAGGACCACCCCGTGCAACCGGGCGAATATTTCCTAATCTGCGACACGGGAATCGACCATCGCGTGGCTAACCCAAATTCATTCGACCTTTCGGGAGCTGATTTCGAATGGTACGATGAATCCACCAATCCCAGCAACTTTGACATTGACTCGCCACTGGTGCCGAATATGGACAAGTGGTACTGCTACACTCTGTCATTCTGGGTGCTTCACAACCGCGGTTTCAAGGCCTACGGCATTGCCCGTATCCCTGTAGGGCGCGACGAATATCTGAAGCACTATACTTATCACTATGACTGGATTATTGTGAGTGCAGCGGGCACTTTCCCCATGACAGCTGACTCATATAAGCTGCCCAATGAATGGATAGTAGACGTGGTGACCTGTAGTGTTGAATCAAAATATGCGTGGAACCTCTGTGCGCCTCAACTCGATTGTGGCTGGACACATTGCGGCACCATTGATCAGGACAAAACGCGCTATTTCCACTCCGTACGTCGCAAAATGCTCCGTCTGAACGAGGATGGCAACCCGGTGTTGAAGGATACCAACAACTCCACTGCCGACTTCAACCCCGACTGCGTGGCGTCTGAAATAGAAATCCAAGGCACGGCTATGTCTGCCGACGGAACCCTATGCACCACTGTCACCTACGATGGAGTCACCCCCGTGGACCGCGCTCTTTCACCCAACTGGCCCAAATCAAGCAGAAAGTAACGCTCCATGAC
>CAJUSN010000022.1 GCA_910589095.1 uncultured Muribaculaceae bacterium | reverse complement strand
TTTCAAGCCTTTCATCCGTTCCGTTGACAATGTCGGCCACGGCTTCTTCCGGAATGTCCTTTACAGGAGTCTTCAGGGAGCAGCCATATTTACGGCAAATAGCTTCGATCTGATGGAAAATCATGGAATCGCGGTAGCGTCCGAGGGGAGCGATACCGCCGGCATGTATCGAGAGATTTTCGTCGGGGAAAATCTTGGCGCGGTCAACGGAGTTGACATACCCGAGGCCCTTGCAACATGGACAGTATCCCTGAGGTGAATTGAACGAGAAGTTGTGAGGGGCCGGTTCGCGGTAGGACAGACCCGTTGTGGGGTCCATAAGCTGTTGTGAGAATTGGTAGATGCGGTCCTCGTCCACGTCGTAGACCATCATTTGCTTTTCGCCCTGACGAAGCGCTTCGGTCACAGTGTCGCGCAGTCGTGTTTCATCTTTCCGGGTCACTTTCAGACGGTCAATGACGGCTTCAATGGAGTGGTTCTTGTAACGGTCAAGTTTCATTCCCGGAACAATCTCCTTGAGATGACCGTCGACACGTACGGTCAGATAGCCCTTCTTGCGAATCGATTCAAAGAGCTCTTTGTAATGTCCCTTTCGGTTTTTTACAAGTGGAGCAAGAATATACACTTTATGCTCATTGAAACGGTCGAGGATAAGATTTACTATTTTTTCCTCGGAGTATTTCACCATTGGTTCGCCTGAAAGGTAGCTTACCGCCTGTCCGATGCGAGCATAAAGCAGGCGGAGAAAGTCGTAGATTTCGGTGGTGGTGCCTATGGTGCTTCGCGGATTTCGGTTGACGGTTTTCTGCTCGATGGAGATCACCGGGCTGAGGCCTGTGATTTTGTCCACGTCGGGGCGCTCCATGTTGCCAAGCATGTTGCGCGCGTAGGAAGAGAACGTTTCAATGTATCGGCGCTGTCCCTCGGCGTAGATGGTGTCGAAAGCGAGTGATGATTTGCCGGAGCCCGACAGTCCGGTAATGACTGAGAGTGCGTTGTGAGGTATAGACACGTCGATGTTCTTGAGGTTGTTGACGCGGGCGCCATAAACCTCAAGCCATGAGTGTTCGGGTTGGGAAGCGGAATTCTCTACTTGTTGACCCATTTTTTGTTATAGGTTTTGGTTTTGAGAGTTGAACGTTTCATCGATTTCTCGGTGGGTATGCGCACGGTGTAGGTTTTGCCACTTTTATTGGTAAGGGATTTAGCGCGTATCCAAGGATTATGCTCACGGAGTGTGAGATAGTTCGTGCCATGTTCCTTGGCCCAGGTAGGCCAGTCGGAAACAGATGTATTCACTTGATATGTGTCATACTCGAGCGGTTGGTATAGCTGGTCGGCCGAGAGAATAAAACCGTAGGCAGCGGGATCCTCCATGATCATTTTCATGGCCAGAAGGCGGAACATGTAGCGCGAGGTCTCGTCAACGAGCCAAAGGTCATAGGCCGTTTGTGCTTTTTGCGAGGCGAGCTCTGAGGATATGCGACCTTGGCCACCGTTGTATGAAGCTGCGGCTGACTCCCAGTTACCATATTTTTTGTAAGCGCTTTTCAGGTAGCGGCAGGCTGCGCGGGTTGATTTTGCCACATCGTAACGTTCATCAACCGTGTCGCTCACTTCAAGTCCATACTCTTTGGCTGTAGAGGGCATGAATTGCCAAAAGCCAGCAGCTTTGGCAGGCGAAAGGGCGCGGTTGTTGAGAGTGCTTTCAATGCAAGCGAGATATAACAGATCGAGAGGTACCCCTTCCTCCTTGAGGATTGGGGCCATTTCGGGGAAATAGCGGTTGGCACGCTTGATGGTCAGGAGCGTGTTGCCGTGGGTGTAGGCCATGGATGTCAGCTCGCGGTCGAGGCGCTCGAACATGTCGATGCGGTCAAGATCCACCGTGGCATCTGCAAAGGTGACTTTTTGGGGCACTTTAGGGTTTCGCACGGCAGCGAGTGGCGTGGGGGATGAGGCAAAAGCGGTAAAGCTTGCGCCAAAAGAAGCCGCACAGATGAGGACGAGGGGCAGGAGTTTGCGTGTCATTGGAAGTCTGTTTTGTGTGATTAAGTGAGGGACGTGGGTGCAATCGGGAGCGATTATTCTCCGGTGTAGCCCACAATGTTGATGTCGCCGCTGAGATTGTAGTTCTTGCCGTCGGAGCCTTTGGCTTTAATTACATAGTAATAGACTCCGGCTGGAACGAGTTTGCCTTTGTATCGGCCATCCCATCCTTTGGATGGGTCGCGGAACACAGTCATTTTCTGTCCCCAGCGATTGAATATATAACACTCAAAAGAGGTAATTGATTTATAGCTCACGCGCCATTCGTCATTTACACCTTCGGTGGCACCCGGTGAGAACGCGTTGGGGCAGCGGAGAAATGATTCGCCTATGTAGATGGTGAAGGTCTCGCTCTCGGTGGAGCAGGTGGCATCGGCATTGGCTGTAATGAAGCGCGCGTAGGTGGTGCCCATTTCAGTGAAAGTCTGTGTGAATGACAACTGCTGGGTGCGCATTGTTATGTCGTAGAAATCTTGGTCGGGCGAGAATTGCCATTCGTGGAACATGACTGCATCGCTCACAGCAGCTGAAAATGTTATTTCCACAGGGGCGGAACCTCCAAGCCCATCGGTTTCCACTTTGACTTCGTTTTCTGCCTCGCGGACCGCTTGTTCAGCTTTCACTTCCGCAGCTACGGAAGTGGCTGTATAGCGTGAGGATTCTATTTCCGATTCTTTACCCCAGAAGCGCATGAAGCGGTCGCCGGAGAGGGTAAAGTAGGTGTCGCAAAGCGGGGCATCCACAGAAATTATTGAATTTCGGATGGCTTCCAGTTCAGTGGTAGCGGTGGATGAAACATAAGAGAATGTCTGGCTGTCGAATGTAAGGGTCGAATATGTCAAAGTCAGACCTCGGCTGAGTGTCCATGACCGTCCGTTGATGCCGTGGTAAGTAATGGCATCGGCGCTTCCCGAAAAGTCGAGTGTGGCGCGTCCGCAATCCTGCTCGGCCGATGGTGTGAGTGAATTGGCTTGGTAGGGGTGAGCTGAGTGGTCTACAATCCAGAAGTAGGTGCTTCGGCCGTCGGCTGTGAAAGTATATCCGCAGTCGGGGGTGAGTGTGTTGACCGTGACTTGGTTGCCGTTCCTTGAGAGAAGGTTCGATGGGATTTCAGTGGCGTACGCGGCACCTTGTGCACCCCAGGTGGCCACGGAAATGGTTGAAGTGGCCGACGGTAGTGTGAAAGTGGCGGAAACACCTGTCAGAGATTCCAAAACGTAGATTTCTTCCAGGCCTGTTGCGGCGCCCGGATTTTCACTCCATGGGCGCCGGACGTTGCCGTTGAAGCTTAGGGAAGCCGCTTGAGAGCAGAGCGAAGCGGTAAGAATTGTGAAGAGTATGGTAAATTGTATCGATTTCATTGGGATGTCAGGTGAAATATGGGCAGAATCTACCTCTATTATATAGAAACGTCTGAAGAGGCGGGATATTGCGTGGCGGCAGGCACATAAAAATATCACGCAAGCAATCTCTTCGATGCTTGCGTGAACTCGTGATTGATGATGGTCTCTTAATTACTTATTCGCTGTTGTTTCTTTGATTGGTATTGATTGTGTATCGTATACTTTTCTGTCGAATGGTTATTATCTAAACGAGAATGATAATTTTTTCTTTCGTTGACAAAATTATATACTTGTTATGACGGCGTGATGGCTATTGTGTTACAATGCTGTCACAAGTCAAGTATGCAAAGAAAATTAACAATATTTCACTAAAAATGGCTCGATAATCTCTTCATCGGCATGATTTGTCGGCAAGTATGTCTTATTACAAGGCTTTTTTTAGTGTAAAGCGGAATTCCAATCCTCCGGCACTTCGGTTACTTACAGAAATGGTGCCTCCGAGCGATTCAACCGTACTCTTCACAATTGGCAACCCAAGTCCTGTGCCACCCGATTTGCGGGAGCGTCCGGCTTCTACGCGATAGAAACGTTCGAAGAGATGCGGCACATGCTCCTCGGGCACTCCGTTACCGTTGTCCCAGAAGGAGAACGTGTAGAAACGGTCTGATTCGGCGATGAGATTAATGCCCATTTCCGTGCCATGGGAGTGTATGGCAGCGTTTCGCGCAAGGTTTGTAAGGGCGCTGGTGAGTAGATTCGGATTTGCAAACACGGAGCATTTGAGCGGGATGTTGAACTCAAATGTCATGTTTTTGAGGGTTCCCGACTGCTGGAGGTCGTCCTTGATTGCGTAAACCAGATCATGGAAATTAAGCTCGGAGATTATGATCTTGCGGGAGCCTTCTTCAAGTCGGGTCATGGTTGACACGTCGTTGAGGAGTGAGCAAAGGCGTTCCACATTGCTCAGGGCGCGAGTCAGGAAGTAGCGTTGGGTTTCCTGATCCATGTCGTCGGAAGATAGCACTGTCTCAAGATAGCCTCGTATCACACCCACGGGCGTTTTCAGCTCATGGTTGATATTGTTTGTGAGCTGATGCTGTACCCTCCGTCTCTCCTCAATGGCATGCATGGCGACGGCATGTTCCTTTTCACTTGACTCCTGCGCCTTTATACGTCCACGATAGAGTCGGATGATCTCGCGGGAAATGTCGCCAAGTTCATCGTGGCCAAGCTTTTTCTCGTCGACATGGAAGTCGGGGTTGTTTGCCAAATGGGCAAATTCCTTTAGAATCTTTATGTTGTTGACAATAAAGTTGGTTGAGAAGTAGGAGAGGAGTATGACGGCGAGGAACGACAGCAGCAGGAGTATGATGAAAGGCTTGTTGTCGACATGCAGCATGCTTGATATCGCATCGTTCCAGGGCATCGCGGTGTGCACGGTTATCTGTCCGTCATCACTGGTTTTGATGCGGTAATAGAACATCTCGTTGCTTGCGTTTTTTGACACAACGCCCGTTTCGCCTTCGGCTGCTTCGTGAGCTGCCGTTTCCGGCACTTTGAAAGCGCGCCCAACGGCATTGATGAGCTTGCCGTCGGCATCATATACGCTCAGACGCACCTCTTCAAAAGTAGAGTTGTCGTAATAGTCACGTATATAATTGAGGAACGGGCGCACGTTGGTGTCGCGCTCGTAGGCCACGAGTATTCGCGATGAGATGAAGTTGAGCAGGCGCGTGGTGTTTTCCTCGCGCAGCTTCATTTCGCTCTTGTATTGGAAAGCGATGATGAGGGTAACGACGATAAACATGCACACCACTACGGGGAGCATGAGTCGCCAGCGGACACTATATCTTTTCTTTAAAGCCATAGCCGAATCCCAGGCGGGTGATAATGTTGTTTCCGTATTCGCCTATCTTTTTGCGGAGTCGGGCTATGTTGGTGTCTATGGTGCGAATTGTCACCACTACATTGCTGTCCCAGATTTTGCTAATCAGCTCCTCGCGGGAGTAGATGCGGTTTCTGTGAGTGAGGAAGAACAGCAAGATGTCATATTCTGTGCGGGTCAGATTCAGCTCTTCGCCGTTGAGATATCCGAGCTTTTCGTTGCGGTCAATGCGAAGGCCGTTGAAAATCACGTCGTCAACGTAGTTGTTTTCCTTTGCCACTTCCGGCTTGGAAACCATCTGTACGCGACGAAGCACGGCGCGCACGCGTGCAAGAACTTCGCTGATCACGAACGGCTTGGTGATGTAATCGTCGGCACCGATATTAAGGCCCATCACAGTGTCGTCCTCGCCGTTGAGAGCCGAGCAGAAAATAATGGGGGTGAATTCTGTTTCGGGATTGTTTCGGATGCGTTTTGCGAAATCAAATCCGGAGAGAGATTCCATCATGATGTCCACGATCATGAGTTGGTAGGGCTTGAGGTCCATTTCAAGTGCTTCCTCAGCACTGTAGGCGCAGTCAACGTCATAGCCGGCTTTCTCGAGATTGAATTTGAGAATCTCGCAAAGGGCTTCTTCGTCGTCGATGACAAGTATTTTAGCGTTCATATTTTTAAAGAGATGTTGTAATGCGCTGACAGGGCGCGTTTTAATGAAATGTGATGAGTGCGCCGGAAGCTTTGTCCCAAGCCACGGCGTCAAAATACGGGTGTAAAGTTAAGGAAATGAAATCAGATACAAGAGTTAAAATGTGTTAAACCAACCGGCGCCACCAAACCAATTTGTGTGAGGGATGTTCAGATAGTATAATTACTATATTTGCACTGTGTTTTTTTCATGGTATTAGATTTAAGGTTAAAGATTAATCGGCTGTCGGGAGACAGCCGACTTCTTTTATGTATATATCCAGGGAAATGTCGGCATAAACATTCCATTTTAAAGGAAGTCCATTGTTAGAAGCCTCTTCAATGATTGTATGGGATTATCAAGGCGGCTGCTCACAGGCTCCCGTGCAGGCTCCCGTGCAGGTGGTCCGCGTGGGTGAAAAAAAACAGCAACAAGTTGGAGGTTAAAGAAATTATTACTATTTTTGACTCGCAATTAGATCTACATCCACATTCGTGGAAGTCTTTGCTTCACTGAAATATTCACCATAACACTCTTGACAATGGAATCCCATGAAAAAGTCAATGAACTTGAATCACAGCTCGTTGACCAATCCTTGACCTCTCAGAACGCGGCGTTGACAGAACCGAAGGAAGAGGCTGAATCTACTGCAATCACTGAAGTTCATGCTACCGATGAGGCCGGAGCGCAAGCCGTTTCAGCCGAAAGCGGCGAAGGCTCCGATGAAACAAATGTCCAGCCTTTGAAATTCAGCGATATAATAGAACGTCTGAAAGTGCTGGCTACCGGCGACGGTTCGGAGGTAACAGCCGATGAGACGGGTCGCCTGAAACAGGCATTCTATAACCTTGTCAACGAGTCGATGGCAGTGCAACGTGAGGCATTTGTGGCCGAAGGTAATGATGCAGAAGCGTTTGTTCCGCAACCGGTTGCCGAGGAGGCCGAGTTCAAGGAACTGATGGCCGCTCTTAAAGCCCTCCGAAATGAATATCGCGCCAAAGTTGAAGCACAGCAAATGGCAAATCTCGAACGCAAACAAGCAATTGTTGACGAGCTCATGAAGATGGCTGCCGATACAGATAATGTAAATCGCCATTATCCCCGTGCAAAGGAACTCCAGGCCGAGTTCAAGGAGATTGGCGATGTTGGACAGGAAAACACCACTAAAATTTGGAAGTCGTTTCAGGAAGCAGTGGAACTGTTCTATGATCAATGGAAAGTAAATAAAGAGCTTCGCGACTATGATTTCAAGAAAAATCTTTCGGAGAAGCAACTCTTGATAGATGAAGCTGCCGCGCTTGTGCAGGAGCCTGACGTGGTAACCGCCTTCCGCCGTTTGCAGGAATTGCATGAAAAATGGCGCGAGACCGGTCCTGTTTCAAAGGAAATACGCGAAGAAATCTGGGGCCGTTTCAAAGATGCCAGTGCTGAGATAAACAAGCGTTACCAGGCGTTTTTTGAAGAGCGCAAGCAGCGTGAGCAGGCCAATGAGGCTGCGAAAACCGCGCTGTGTGAGAAGATTGAGGCTATAAATACGGCTGAATTGACATCGTTCTCTCGCTGGAACGAAGCTACAGAGAAGATAATGGAAGCACAGAAGGAGTGGAAGACATTGGGCTATGCATCGCGAAAGTCCAACAATCAGCTCTTTGCACGTTTCCGTGCCACATGTGATACATTCTTTGCCACGAAAGCGGAATTTTTCCGGACTATGAAGGGCAGCCTGGCCGATAATCTTGCTGCCAAGACCCGCCTGTGTGAACAAGCCGAAGCGCTGATGGAAAGCACCGAATGGCGCAAAACATCCGATGCAATGGTTGAATTGCAAAAGCAATGGAAGTCCATTGGCGCTGTGCCTAAGAAGCAGAGCGATGCAGTGTGGAAGCGTTTTATGGATGCATGCAACACATTCTTCGACCGCAAGAAGAAGGCAACCACCGATGTGCGTCGCACAGAGCAGGCCAATCTCAAGGCCAAGCGAGAGATTGTGGCACGGTTGACTGAACTCAATGCGCCTGAGGCCACTGTGGAGCGTTCCGCCGCAATAGAGGAGATAAACCAACTCCGTACACGCTGGCAGGAAACCGGACATGTTCCTTTCCGAGAGAAAGATAGGCTTCACGACGCTTATCGCGAGGTGGTGCGTCAGCTGTTTGATAAATATGACGTTCATGAACGTAAGGCGAGAATGGATTCGTTCCAGAGCAATATCGAGGCTGCAGCCGGCGACCGCGGCAAGCTTCTCCGCGAGCGTGACCGTCTTATGCGTGCTTATGAGGGCCGCAAGTCAGAATTGGCTACGTATGAGAACAATCTCTCGTTCCTTAGTGCCCGCAGTCGTTCCGGTGCGTCGCTCGTAGATGACATGGAGCGCAACATCCAGCGCTTGCGCACCTCAATATCTGAACTTGAAGGGAAAATCAAGCTTATTGACGACAAGCTGGCTTAGTACCTCTTGACCATACCGGGTCCGGCGTACGAGAATGCGCCGGACCGCGGTCATTACCTTATTACTGCTTATTACCATGACAGGCATTAATCAGCGTGGACGTTACGGACGTTACATACGGTGGATACTCACCGCGTGCGACTTTCTTGTGCTAAACCTTGCTTTCTTCATCACGGTTCTGCTCACGCCTGAGTTTGATGCAGCTCGTCCGCGCCTGATATGGCTCATGGTAAACATCGCGTATTTCCCCGCTGCATACTTCCTGGCCAACACCCAGGCGCGACGAACTATTGCCATGGAGCATGTGCTTGCAGGCTCGTTGAAGGCTGTGCTGCTTCATGCGCCCTTGTTTCTGGCAGCGCTTTTCTTCTTGCAGATTGAAGATATGCCGTTGCGGGGTTTTGCGGAATTCTATGGATTACTTTTCGTGATGTTCCCGATATGGTGGACTGCATCGCGAATCATTATAAAATATTATCGCGGGCGGGGTCGTAACTTTTCAAAGGTGGTGATTGTGGGTGATAACCCTACAGGTCATCGCCTTTTTCGTGAAATTACTTCAGACGCCGGTTTCGGTTACCGTGTGTTGGGTTTTTTTGACAAGAACTCTCATCCGGATACACCTGTGGGGCTTTACCGGGGACCGATTTCCGGTTTGGCCGATTTCATAAACCGACATCACGTCGACGAGATTTTCTGCACTCTTCCGGGTGAGGGCACAGACGACAGTGATATTCTTACCACAATGAAGATAGCAGAGACGAGCGTCACCCAATTCTTTTATGTTCCGCAGATCTCGCTAAATCTTAGCCGTACATTTGATCTTTATGCCATGGGGTCAATGCCTGTGCTTTCAGTACGGCACCAGCCTCTGTCGCGAATGCGCAACCGATCGTTGAAACGCGCTTTCGATTTCCTTTTCTCCAGTGTGGCGCTGCTCTGTTCGCCGCTTGTGTTCATCCCCGTGGCTGTGGCCATTAAGATGAGTTCGCCCGGACCGGTATTTTTCAAGCAGAAACGCACGGGGTACAGGGGGCGCGAGTTCAATTGCTACAAGTTTCGCACCATGAAGGTTAATACTACGGCGGATACCTGTCAGGCTTCTAAAAACGATCCTCGCAAGACTCGCCTCGGCGACTTCCTCCGTCGCACGTCGCTTGATGAGCTGCCGCAGTTCATCAATGTGTGGCGAGGAGAGATGTCGATTGTGGGACCGCGACCCCACATGCTAATGCACACTGAAGAATATTCAGCGCTTATTGACAAATACATGGTGCGCCACTACATCAAGCCGGGGATTACAGGGTGGGCGCAGATCAATGGCTACCGCGGTCAAACCGAAAAATTGTGGCAGATGGAGGAGCGTGTGCGCCATGATGTTTGGTATATAGAACACTGGACTTTTTTCCTTGATTTGAAGATCATGTTCCGAACCGTTTACAATGCCATGCGTGGCGAAAAGAATGCTTTTTGAAGCTATACCGGAACTGATTGGGCCGCGTGGCCGTTTTGTAATTTTGTGGATTTTATGAAAAAGCTCATTCTGTTTATATGTTTGGCGGCTGCGGTTTGCATGGCAGCCTGCAAAAAAGAAAAAGCTGAGGCTTCTGACACAAAGGCGGCCGACACACTGGAAATGCTTTCCGGTAGAGTTGCTTCGGAATCATATCCGGTAACTGTGGGCACAGATGCCACTGTGGATACTGTGTTCTTGTCAGCAGCAGATTCGCTTCTTACACTGCGGGCCACTTTCGATGATGACTTGATTGATTCGGCTGCTATGGCTTCAGACCCCGCCATGCAGAAGCTGGCGTTAGAACTGCTCGCGGCCAATGACACTATCGCCTCCATGATAAAGTTGGCGTCAAGAGTGCCTGTGGGTTTGAGATTAGAGGCACGGGGTAGGGAGTATGCCCCGGCTGTTGCCTTTACCATTACCGGCCCCACACTGCGCAGTTTGCAACTTGAGGCTCCGGACCTTCGCAGCCGTGATGAACTGAAGGTGAAGAACCGTGTACGTTATGACAATGCCTCCTGTCCGTTTGAGATTGAAGAGGGGGTGACAGTGGTGAACATGTCGGTACAGGACCGCTATGTCACGTTCCACACCGAGATTGACGTGGAGAAACTTGACTTCCTTGTGATGAAGCAGAACCGCGACTCACTCAACGCCGGGGTGGTGGATTTCCTGAAAGCACAGTTGGCCGACTCTACGCAACGGCAGTCACTACTCGATATAGCCGATGCACGTCTCGGCTACCGAAATCGTTATGTGGCCTCTGACCGTCGTGACTCCTTTGATATATCCTTCACACCCGCCGACCTCCTGCAGCTCATCTCCGTGAGCGACAGCTTGGCACGTGTGGCTAAAAAATAAACACTTCCGGGCGATGGATGTCAATGAATTCGCCGAGCGCATTTACCTCAATTTGCCTTATGATCCGAATCATCAGCAGATTGAGGTGATAGCGGCTTTGGCCCGATTCTGTTCGCCCATGATGCCGAGCGATTCAGTGTTTCTGCTGAATGGTTACGCCGGAACCGGAAAAACTTCGCTTACGGGTGCGCTGGTGCGAGCGTTGCGAGAGGCCGAAGTTCCGGTTGTGCTTCTGGCTCCAACCGGAAGGGCTGCCAAGGTATTTGGTAAGTTTTCGCGTTATCCGGCCACCACAATCCACCGTCGTATCTATCGCGGTACTGAGGGAGGTCTTATGACCGCGGAAGCGGATGTGGCCGACAATACGTTGGTGAATGCTGTGTTTATAGTTGATGAGGCTTCAATGATCGGAGCGACGACAGACTTCACCGGCAAGCGCAGTTTGCTGGAGGATTTGATTGAATATGTATATTCCGGCGAGGGGTGTCGTATGGTGCTTCTCGGCGATACTGCCCAGCTCCCCCCGGTGGGTTCTTCCGAAAGCCCGGCCATGAATGTGGATGTGCTGAAGAGTTTCGGATTGCGTGTCACGAGGGCTGTGCTTACGGCCGTTGTGCGTCAGGCCTCGGAGTCGGGGATACTCTATAATGCCACCCGCTTGCGCAAAGCCATGCGCCATGATCCTTTGCCGGAACCACGCATCGTGACGGGTCGCTTCAGCGATGTTGTGAATGTGAGCGGTGAGGAGCTGGAGGATGAACTGTCGGCTGCTTATAATGATTCTGGAATCACCGAAGCGCTACTTGTTACCCGTTCCAACAAACGCGCCACACTTTTCAATCTGGCTATACGCACCAACATTCTTTATCGTGAAGAGGAACTGTCGCGCGGTGAGCTGTTGTTGGTAGCCAAAAACAATTATCTGTGGAGCGCCAGGGTAAAGGGCCTTGACTTTGTGGCAAACGGCGATACTGCTATAGTTGATACGGTGTATGGCACGGAAGAAAAATACGGATTCCGTTTCGCGGATGTGAATCTGAGGCTTCCGGACCGCGATCTGGCTTTTGATTGCAAGATACTGCTTGACACGCTAACCAATGAATCGGCAGCCCTTGAGCCAGAGCGTTACAACGCTCTGTATATGGCGGCCCTTAATGATCCTGACTTGTTTACATCGGCCACTCCTATGCGCACACGAATGCGCCTGCTTCGGAGCGACCCCTATGTGAACGCGTTGCAGGTGAAATATGGCTATGCCGTGACGTGTCATAAGGCGCAGGGTGGCCAATGGAAGAATGTGTTTGTGGATATGGGCTACATTCCCGCCGACGCATACCGCACTTTGGACTTTTATCGCTGGTTATACACTGCTGTGACGCGTGCAACCGAACGGCTGGCATTCGTCAATCCGTCGGCTGATATTTCCGATGTTGAAACTATTTGATCCAGAAGTCGGGCGAGAGCAGAATCAGTACGGTGAAAAGCTCCAGACGTCCTATGAGCATGAGTCCCGAAAGCACCCACTTGCCGGCATCAGGGATTATGTCGAAGTTACCTGCCTGACCGGTGACGCCTGCACCGAAGCCTGTGTTGCTCACGCAGGAGAATGACGAGAAAAATGAGTCGATTATAGGGAGACCAAGGGCAGTGAGAATCACTCCGCCTATAACAATCACCATCATGTAGATACAGAGAAAAGCTATAACCTTGGAAACAATGGGGGAGGGGACCACCTTATCGTTGATGCGCACGTTGGTCACCGCATTGGGATGAACGCATTTGAACAGTTCATTGCGGCAATTCTTCACCAGGAAGAGCATGCGGTCTATTTTGGCGCCTCCAGATGTGGAGCCGGCACACGCGCCTGTAAACATCAGGATGAACATCAATGACATGATGAAAGGTCCCCAGCTTTCGAAGTTGGTGACGGATAGGCCGGTGCTTGTTATGGTGGATATGATTTGAAACAGAGGATAGATGGTGGCGTCACGCCAATCGCCAACTTGTCCGCGGAAGAATAGACTGCACACGAAGGCAACGTAGAATCCTGCAACCACAAGAATATAGGTTCGGAACACATCGTTGCGCCACAGGGCTTTGCGATCACCCAGGATGGTACGGTACATCAGCCCGAAACTCGTTCCGCCAAGAAACATGAATACCATCACAACGATGGTCACATAATCCGAACTGTAATGGGCCAAGGAGTCGTTGTAGGTGGAGAATCCACCGGTGGAAACTGCTGCGAATGCGTGGCACAGTGAATCGAAGAAATTCATAGGACCTATCCATAGAAGGAGAATCAGAGCAGCTGTGAGCACGAAGTAGATGAGCCACAGGCTCTTGGCTGTGGAACTGATCCGTGGGCGAAGTTTCTCGTGAGTTATGCCGGTCACTTCGGCATTGAACATCTGCATACCGCCTGAGTAGTTGAGCATGGGTATAACAGCCAGAGTGAAAAGAATGATACCCATGCCGCCTATCCATTGCATCAGAGCTCGCCAGATGGTGATGGAGTGTGACATACCTTCAACAGATGTGAGCACCGTGCATCCGGTTGTGGTGAAGCCCGACATTGCTTCAAAAAAGGCGTCGCTGATGCCTATGGGGCTTGTGCTCAATAGAAATGGAATCATTCCGAAGAAAGAGAACACAATCCACACTGAGGCAGTGAGCAGAAAACCCTCATGTCGCCCCATATCCGTGCGTCGGGGACGGAGCAGCGTGGTTAGGGCAATACCGGTGAGGAGTGTCACGGTTTCGGCCACTGCAAAAGCAGAGAGGTCGGCCTCGTTATATATCACTGCAGTGAGCATCGGTACCATGAGGAAGCCGGCTTCTATCATAAGAAGCCATCCCAGCACACGCAGCAGCATGGCGTAGTTGATGTGGCGGATATTGTAGCGCATTATGCAGGCAGGTTTCAGCCGAACAGACGTTCGATTTTGTGAATGGTATTGGCCAGACAGAACACAAGCACATGGTCGCCCGGCTGAATCTCGGTGTTACCGCTCACGAGCATACCGTGACCGTCGCGAATAAGTCCGGCAATGGTCATGTCGCGTGAGAGACCGAGATCTTTTACCGCGGCCCGTGTCACTTTGGATTTGGGTCGCACCTCTATTTCGGCCACATCCGCATCGGCCAGAGCCATGAATTTTGACGATTCAGCGTCGGCATCGAGGAGCATCTGGAATATTTTACCCGATGCGAGTAATTTCTTGTTGAGAATGGTACCTATGTTGAGGTTTTCGGCCTGCGAGATGAATTGCAGGTTTTCAACCTCGGCCACTGTTTTCTTCACACCATACTCCTTGGCTGTGAGTGATGTGAGGATGTTGGTTTCAGACGAGTCTGTCAGAGCCACGAAGGCATCCATCTCAGTTATACCCTCTTCGATGAGCATTTCCACATTGCGCGCGTCGCCGCAGCTTATGCGGGCCTCGGAACAACGTTCGGCCAAGGTTTCGCAGCGGTTTCGGTCCATTTCAATGATACGGAACTTGTAGCGGTCGCCGGCCATTGCCACCAGACGCACTGCGATGCGTGAGCCACCCATTATGAGCACTTTTCTGATCTCGGTTTTAACTTTGCCACACAGTTGGCGCAGCCCCTCGATGTGTTCGCGGGTGGTGGTGAAATAGACTATATCGTTTGCCATCACGCGGTCATTACCGCCGGGGATGATGGTTTCCTGGTTGCGCTTTATGGCTGAAACATGGTAGAAGTGGTTCTCGCTGGAGATATCGCGCAGCGATTTGCCTACGATAGAGGCATTCTCGCGTATCTTGACGCCCACCACAATCAGTTCGCCCTCATGGAGTTCGAACCAATTTCTCACCCAGTTTCGCTCAAGAGATTTGAGCACCTCGCGGGCAGCAAGGTATTCGGGATAGATCATTGCATCCACGCCTCGCTCGATGAACAGCCGTTGGTTATCGCCTCGCATGAATTCATAGTTGTCAATGCGTGCCACGGTTTTCTTAGCTCCGAGACTTTTGGCTATCATGCAGGAAATCACATTGGTTGTTTCATGTGGCGTTACGGCTATGAACAGATCGCAGAAGCCTCGGATAGCCTGGGTGAGGGTTGCTATGGAAGTGGGAGAGCCTATCAGAGCCAGCAGATTGCAGGAAGAGTCAAGATGCTCTATCCGTTCCTGGTTGGAATCGATAATGATGATGTCCTGACTCTCGCGTGAGAGCAACCGGGCAAGATGCGAGCCAACTTCGCCGGCTCCGGCTATGACTATTTTCATTTAGGCTGTTTGGTGTCGGTTTGATTTTGAGTAAGCTGTTCGATGGCATGGAGTAAATCGGTCGGTGTCATGTGACATAGCTCGTGGAGCTGCTTGACCGTTCCGTGTGTAACGAACTTTCCGGCGGGAGTGCCTATGCGCTTCACCGGGTTGGTGTAGCCATTTTCGGCCAACCAGTCAGTGACAGCCGATCCGAGGCCACCCCTTATGGAACCATCCTCCACGGTGACGATAGGCAGGCCTTTCTCAGCCACTTCGCGAAGTATTTCCTCATCGATAGGGTGAAGGAAAATCATGTCGTAGCGTGCCACGGAGATGCCTTTTTCGCCGGCCATACGCGCGGCCTCTTCAGCGGCGTCGGCCATAGGACCAATGGATAGGACGGCCACATCGGTACCGGAGGCGAGCTTTTCGCCGCGGCCTATTTCCAGCTGTTTCATGGGACAGCGCCAGTCAATGGTTTTTCCTTCGCCTCGTGGGTAGCGTATGGCCATTGGCCCTTTACGGTCAGGAAGTTGTGAGGTGTAGAGCAGATGTCGCAGATAAGCCTCGTTACGTGGTGAAGCAATGGTCATGCCCGGTATGTCGCTGAGATATGACAGGTCGAAGAGCCCATGGTGGGTGGCACCGTCCTCGCCCACAATGCCGGCGCGGTCAATGGCAAAGACCACCGGCAGGTCCATCAACGCAACGTCATGGATTATGTGGTCATAGGCGCGTTGGAGAAACGATGAGTATATGGCCACCACCGGAATCATGCCCTCTTTGGCCAAGCCGCCGGCAAAGGTCACGGCGTGACCTTCGGATATGCCCACATCGAAAGTGCGTTCCGGCATGGCTTCCTGAAGTTTTGACATGGAGGTGCCGGAGGGCATCGCAGCGGTAATACCTACTATTTTGGGATTCTTACGCGCCAATTCCACCAAGGTTTCGCCAAACACATCCTGATATTTAGGCGGACGTGGTGTGTTGGAGTCCGATTTTATTCTGAGCCCTGTCTCCGGGTCGAATTTTCCCGGAGCATGCCATTTGGCCGGGTCTTCTTCGGCAGGCTGGAACCCTCGCCCTTTCACGGTGCGGAGGTGCAGGATGCGGGGACCACTCATATCCTTGATGTCATTGAGCACGCGGATTATGCGGGGCAGGTCGTGCCCGTCAAACGGTCCGAAATATCTTATGTTGAGCCCCTCGAAAAGATTCTGCTCCTTTGTGATGAGAGATTTCAGCGAATTGTTGAACCTAAGCACTCGTCCGCGGTTCTCCTCGGAGAAGAGGTGCGAGCGGCGAAGGGCATTGTAAGCCTTGTAACGGATGGTGTTGTAGGCCTTGGAGGTGGTGAGATGCGCCAGATAAGAGTTCAACGAGCCAACGTTATGGTCAATGGACATGTCATTGTCATTGAGGATTATAAGTACGTTGGCGTTGGAGTTGGCGGCATTGTTTATGCCCTCGAATGCGAGTCCACCCGAAATCGAGGCGTCGCCTATCACGGCCACTACATTGCGCTGCGGCGTGTCATGCTGCAGCGCTGAGGCCACGGCCATGCCCAAGGCGGCTGAGATGGAGTTGGAGGCGTGTCCGGCCGAGAATGTGTCATATTCACTTTCGGCAGGCGAGGGGAAACCGCTGAGTCCACCCATGGTGCGGTTGGTGTGGAAGCGTTCGGCGCGTCCCGTGAGGAGTTTATGGCCATAGGCCTGATGTCCCACGTCCCATACAATGCGGTCATACGGGGTGTTGAACACATAGTGCAGGGCCACAGTGAGTTCCACGGCGCCCATGCTTGATCCAAAGTGCCCCGGATTACGGCTCAGATTGCTTATTAGAAACCGGCGTATATCGGCACATAGCGGTTCGAGCTGTTCAGGCGACAAGCGTCGCACATCCTCAGGCGAAGCGATACCCGCCAATATGGGATATTCGGATCGGTCAAGAGGCCGGCGTTCGGGGTTGGGTGTTGAGGAAAGGGTAGTTTTCATTTCTTCATATACTTTTTATAAAGAGGTACAAAAACCACTATTCCCGAGGCCACTATGACAAAAGCCACCCATAGCGTGAACGGCTGCCGTGTCACCATGAGGTAACATAATGCAAGCCAGAGAGCTACGATGCATGTGAAACGGATTTTATTGGCGGTTGTCATGGCGGTTACTCGTTAGTTTTGGCGGATACATTAAATGTATCGGCATGCAAATTTACATAAATTTGCTCATACTGCATGCGTCAGCACATGTTTTTTGCGTGGCTTGAAGCGAACATTCGCGGCTCTCGGTCACTTATAATTATTGATAAGTAAGTGTTGGAAATTAGTTTATGCCATTCTGCACGCACCTCAAATTGATTCCCACCCTTACTCATCAGTCATTATGGGGCTCCATAACCCTTCTTCGTAAAGGCGGCACTCAACTAAAACATCCACAAATCACGTAACTAATTCCCAGCACATACTTATGCGACATTATGCGAGTAGTAATAACGGATTCGTAGAACTCTCCGATGGATCGGCCTCGGAGGGATGGATCAATGTGGAGTGCCCGTCGCGCGATGATCTGAAACACTTGACCGAAACCTTGGGTGTACCCGCCAATTTCATCAATTATGTGGGTGATGTCGATGAGCGTCCCCGTGTGGACCGCGAGGATGATTGGACCATCACCATCCTGCGCATCCCGGCCCGGTCCGTGGAGCAGGATGTGCCTTACCTCACCGTCCCCATCGGTGTGATATGTCGCCGTGACTTGATCATCACGCTCTGTTTCCGTCCCAATGAGGTGATCGACTATTTTATTGACTACACCCGCCAAAGAGGCATTGCCATATCCAACCGCCCCGATTTCATATTGCATCTCATTTACAGCGCCTCGTTCTGGTATCTTAAATATCTCCAGAAAATTAACCGTGACGTGACAGCTGCTGAACATGACATGGCACGCACAGTGAGAAATGAAGAGCTGCTCCGGCTCATGCGCCTGCAGAAAACTCTTGTGTATTTCAACACCTCGCTTCAGGGCAATGAAATAATGCTTGACCATCTTCAGCGACTCTATGAAGGGGAGTATGACACGGATTTGCTGGAGGATGTGGAGATTGAACTTAAACAGGCAGTAAACACAGTGTCAATTTACACCGAGATCCTTGAAAGCACCATGGATGCACTCGGGTCGGTGATTTCCAATAATGTCAACGCCGTGATGAAGCGCATGACAGCCATGTCCATCATCCTCATGGTGCCCACACTCATAGCCAGCTTCTACGGTATGAATGTGGATATTTCGCTCTCCTCCACACCCTATGCCTTTTTTATCATCATCGGCATCTCCGCGCTGCTCACCCTTGTGGTGCTCCTGTGGCTTCGCCACATCAAATGGTTCTGATGTTCCGCCTGCCGGGGGCAGTTATAGCTCCGCTTAAGTTTTTAATGGAGATAGGGTGCAAGTTAGAGGCAAATTAAATGGAGATTGCAATGAACTGATAATGAGTAGATGCGAATAGGTCGAGGCTTCTCGTGGCAAGTTGCGGGCAAGTTAAATTATCCCCATATGGGGATGTATCTCATGTACCTCGGGGCTGTATGGGGATCTACCGGTTTTAACAGATTCTTAGCGACACAATCTTTTATCATTCTTGATATACTACCAGAATACGTCTCTTTTAGTCCGAATCGTTTTCTTAAAGACCCATTTGTAAGAGCATCACCCTCAATATATTTAAGACAAGCATGAAGGTAGATTGCCCAAATTTTGTCCTCAGATGAAATATTTGCAAATGCGGTTGAGGCAAATATGGCCACTTTTGTTGATTCTTGGTAAATTTGAATACGTGGAGCCGGCAACTGGTGTTCCTCACAAGTTATAATCATTCGGTCCCAGCCTCTACCAAGTTCCTCGCACATTTCAAGTCTGCGCATCAATGAAGCTAGTTTTTCATTCCGTGATTTTGGGGGATTATCCACAATGCGTAGAATGTCAATTAGAGGCGTACCCGGGTTCGTGATTTCAATACGATTGTTGAATATTTCAATGAGTGGGCCAGCTCCAGTGATGAAAAAATCTTGGTGTATTAAGGCGTTTGCAATTGCTTCCCTAATTGCGGGCAAAGGAAATGGACTTGAAGTTTTTCTACGGACTGAATTTACATCTTCTTTTGACGGAAGCATTGTGTTGACAGTTTTTACTGCCGATTCAAAACAAAGTACATAGCCTTGATGTAACTCGTCTTCTTTGAGTATTGTCAGTCGGTTATTACCTTCGTATTGGACTATGCGTATCGTTTTTCTACCAATGCGTTGGAATATTGATAAATCTCGAGCAAACAGTATCGCCCCGAGGTTTGTGATGGCAAATAGACCGTTGTCTTGCTTATAAATGAGACCTTCTTGTAATAGGTAATGAGATAGTGTGCTTGTTTCAGTCGGGATCGGGAGGTTTAGAATCTGAAAGTATACGTCAAGACTTAGTAGGTTGGTTACATCTTGCAATGTGAGATTGATTTTGGCAAATGCATCTTCAAATTGTTCTTGGCGAAGCCGTTCCCATAGTTGACTTTGCAATGAGGGAAACTCTATTAGTTTTTTTGTGTACGAGCCCGAACGAATATAATCTATTTTTTCAAATGTTACAGGAAGACCAATTGCTTTTGAAATGATTATAATTTCTACGTGTTTTCCGTCAACGTCTACTGAATTGAAGGAAAAATCAGCGTTTTTTGACAATAGGTACCTAAGCCAGTTTTCCAATTCCTGCGCGCCTTTTCTCTCGTTTTTAAGATTAACCTTGGTGCCGATTATCTCATGCGAACTGTCATCTATACCCCAAATCATATAGGCGTGGTTTTTCTCTGCTAAGACAGCGCTATTAGCCAATGCGCTTATGTCTTCTCCTATCATCCGTGGGTCGCAGTTATTATGCTTGAACTCTATCCATTGGGTTTCTTGAGGATGTTTGCATAATTCTTTTACCAGTAAATCCAGATTATCCATGTGAAGCTTAGTTTTAAAACACAAAGATAGTGAGTTTTCTATATATTTCAGAAAGTTTTTGTGGAGTAATTCACCAATAATCTTATTGTTAGAATTGATTTGTCCAGTTGTAGCGGTCGGTGTGGGTGTCATAGTGCCCGGGCGTGAGGTATTTGCACGTGTGGGGGCGGTTTTGTAATTTTGTGGCATGAAAACTGACATAGAGATTGCTCGCACCACTGTGCTTGCTCCCATTGACGATATTGCCGCAAAGGCAGGCA
Source organism: uncultured Muribaculaceae bacterium (assembly GCA_910589095.1). Lineage (GTDB taxonomy): Bacteria > Bacteroidota > Bacteroidia > Bacteroidales > Muribaculaceae > Paramuribaculum. The sequence continues at coordinate 1,702 of CAJUSN010000022.1, read as the reverse complement.
TTGACGCTTCACGTATAGAACATTACGGCCGCTATGTGGCCAAGGTGACCCCGGCTCCCGAAGGGACGCCGCGCAAGGCTAAACTCATCCTTGTCACGGCCATCACCGCCACAAAAACCGGCATTGGAAAAACCACCGTTTCCATCGGGTTGGCCCAGGGCCTTTGCCGGCTGGGTTATAATGCTATTGCGGCGCTCCGCGAGCCCAGCCTCGGTCCTTGCTTCGGTTTGAAAGGGGGAGCTGCGGGAGGAGGGTATTCCCAAGTGCTCCCCATGGAGAAGATCAATCTTCACTTCACGGGCGATTTTCATGCCGTGACGTCGGCTCATAATCTCATTGCCGCCATGCTCGACAATTACATTTTTCAGCGTCGGCGTCAGGGATTGCAGTTCAAACAGGTGCTCTGGAGGCGCGTGATGGATGTCAATGACCGCTCGCTGCGCAACATTGTTACCGGGCTCGGCGCACCAACCGACGGGCTCCCCTCGCAGAGCGGTTTCGACATAACGGCAGCGTCCGAACTGATGGCCATATTGTGTCTTGCCACGGATGAGGCCGACCTGCGCCGACGCGTGGGCAACATTATATTGGCCACTGAGGCTGACGGCGCACCCTTCACTGTTGAACGTCTCGGCGCAACCGGTGCAGTCATGACTCTCCTTGCCGATGCTGTGAAGCCCAATCTGGTGCAGACAACTGAGCAAACCCCCGCCATAATCCACGGCGGCCCGTTTGCCAATATTGCCCACGGCTGCAATTCGGTCATTGCAACTGAAATGGCCATGCAGCAAGCCGATTATTGCATTACCGAAGCCGGTTTCGGTGCCGATTTGGGCGCCGAGAAGTTTCTCGACATTGTTTGTCGCAACGCTGGTTTTGCCCCTGATCTCACCGTTATAGTGGCAACAGCGCAGGGCCTTAAGATGCATGGCGGTGTGCCCCTTGACCGTATAGGTGAGCCATCTCTGGAAGGATTGGAAAAAGGTGTGGAGAATTTGCGTCGTCATGTTGAAAATCTCCGTCGCTTCGGTCAAACCGTAGCTGTGGTGTTCAACCGTTTCCCCTCCGACACCGATGAGGAGATGGCATGGCTTCGCACATATTGCACCGACACACTCCACACACCTTTTGCAATCAACCGGTCATTTGCCACAGGAGGGGAGGGGGCCGAAGATATGGCGCGCATGGTGGTTGACACCATTGCCTCCTGCCCATCCGCTCCGCTTAAGTTCGCTTACGAGTCAACCGACAGCTTGCGTGAAAAAATCACCCGCGTGGCATGTGACATCTACGGGGCCTCCGCTGTGAGCATCTCGCCGCGCGCTGCGCGTCTCCTTGATTATGCCGAAGCCAATGGGATGGGCCATTTCCCGGTGTGCATTGCCAAAACCCAGTATTCATTCTCGGGCGATGCCAAGCGCTATGGGGCAGTGCGCGACTTCACATTGGACATAAAGGATGTGGCCATCAACGGCGGTGCGGAGATGATTGTGGCCATAGCCGGCGACATCATGCGCATGCCCGGATTACCTCTTCATCCCTGCGCTGAGCGCATTGATTGCCGCGACGGCGTGATTTCCGGACTTTCTTGAGCCCCGTGCCTCCCGAAACCTATTCCGCTGATAGGAAAACAGTTGGTCCAAATAGGTCCAAATGCGCACCTTGGTTAACATAATTTAACAAGCGGGGGGGGGGGTAAAAT
>CAJUSN010000021.1 GCA_910589095.1 uncultured Muribaculaceae bacterium | reverse complement strand
GTGTAGTTGTGTTCATCACCTGGTTGATAAGTTAGCGTTCCCCGCTGTTCATATACAGGAATGCTTAAATGTGTAAATCCTACCGTATTGCGTATCTGAATCTTTTCTGAAGAATATGTAGCACGAAAAGTTATCGGATATTCATTTTGTTTGTAATGCGACCCATCGAGCATTTCTGTCCGAGCGAGTTGATAATACTTTCCGTCAGCATCCTTGAGCGAAAAAATTCCTATTACGTTGTTTCCGATATGGTGGTTGTTCCAGTTATTGGCACCGGCATACAGGTCGTAGGTCATCTTCTTGTAAGAGAACTTTGAGAAGATGTTGACACGACTTGACAATCCGACAAGGAAATTTTCGTTTGTAGTCAGCTTGGTGTAGCCTCCGTATGCGTATTCCTGTACGATAATGTTTATCACTCTCTCAGCTCCACGGAAACGAGGGTCGGTAGGAAATTCGAGATATTCCACACGCCTAACATCAGCGGTGCGCAGTCCTTCCATTTCCTCTTTGGAGGCTTCAAGGAAATTGATGAAAATGGCTACGCTGCCGCCTACATTGTCGGTAACGGTCTCATCAATAGGGTTTATCCTGATTTGGGGGATAGCCATCTGACGCAAAAGATCCACAGCATTTTGAGCCGCGTTTTTCTGTTTCCCTGTCGGGGTATAGGTTGACTTTGCCGATGAAGTGCGTTGCATCTGTGCTTGCACAACAACCTCATTCAGCTCTTGTGTCTTTAACGTGTCGGCCTGTTCTTGCGAATAAACAGGAATTGTTGCAACAGCCGACAATATGATTGATGTGATAACTCTTGCCATAGTTTGTCTTAATTTACTCGACGGGAATGCGCAAAGTTACAGCCAATAAAAATAAAAACTCTCAACATATGTTGAGAGCCGAGGATTTTAACACTGTTTTCCATTATTTTTTGCAGTGGGTCTTGTTCTTTGACCGCGCACCGGCTATAAACCGACATGCGCTACAAGCCCACTCGCTAATGCTTAGCATTTCGCAACCGGCTCAGATGTGTAGGCGTGATGTTAAGAAACGAAGCGATGTCTTTCAGCGAAAAGATTGTAAAGAGATCGGGGTGTCGGCTGGCTAATTCCTCATATCGTTGCTGAGGCGATTTGCTATACAATGCCATATAGCGGTCATAAACGGTAGAGAACACAGCCTCGGATGAACGCATCACAATGTCCCGGACCTTCGTGTCCTCCTTCATCCGTTTGGCAAGCTCGCTGACAGGGAAACAATAGATGTCGCAAGGACTCACAGCCACTATGGACACCCGGGCCTCCACGCCTGACAAGGAGAAGGGGAAATCCGAAACAAATTCGCCGGCAAACTCCAACCCCACCACATGTTCAGTGCCATCCGCCGAAAATGAGATATACTTCATTGTGCCTCTTTTGACATAGCCTACATAGCGAGCCACATGACCAACCTTGGCAAACTCCTCTCCACGCTTATAATGTCGAAGCGTGCCCTCCTTGACGCAAAGCTCGCGCCAAAAATCAGGTTCGATATGATCGATATATGTATTGAAGTTTTCTTTCATATTTCGTGGGCGGCTTCAGCCAAAACCGATAGCATGTATGAGAAAAGCGCAGGCTGACTATGCACGTCCAATTGGAGGCCCTGAGAAAGCCTATGATGCAGATGTGACGATAGCAGCCCACGCGGTATGCGTGAGAACCACTATGCCATCCTTTGCATCAAATCGAAAATTTCTCAGGTTTCCAATTGCAAGATGAGCATAACGCTTCTTGTTTATTTAAAAAGTCCCGACAGACAGATGTCTATCGGGAGCAAAGTTAATAATAGTATTTGAATCTCAGCCGTCAGCTCGCGAAAAAAATCAGTGCCCGCATTTCTACATTCACACCCGGGGAAGAAATCCGTCTATTTTGTCAGCTCGGAATTCAATTAACATTCCTACTGAAGCACAGCTCACACCATACCTCAGAATCCGACTCCTCATAATGTGCGTTTGATTTTGTCAAACACACACGACAGCAAATAACTAATCTATTGCGTTATGCAGGAAGTTTTCAAGTAATTTCTTGTCAGGTAAACACAATTGATATGTAGAAACAAAAATATTTGTGTCCATACCGGCCAAAGCGTATTCAACCATGCGTGTACCTTTTCGAGTACACAGGAGAATTCCCTATAGCACTAATAGTGGGTAATTTAAATTGTATGGGAAAATCTTTCAATTTTTCCGACAGCATCGGAAAAATTGGAGCGGCCACATTGATAATTTGCGGATAGTACAAATAAAATTTGCGTGCATTCGCAAGAAGTGTCGTATTAATCCCACGGATTTTGACACGCTCTGCAATATTACGCAATAATTTCGCGCCATATTCTGCTCTGTCATTACCACATTGTTCATACTCAACAATATACAATCCAATTAACCAATTGCGAATGGTAAGATACCGATTCACTGCACTGACAGCCGAAGACTGCAATGCAGAATGAACGGTCGATATACATTGAGCCAGAATTTCAATATTGAAACTCTCAAAAGAACGAGGAGTATGTGTAACGATTTTAGCCATAACTTGTATTTCCGAATGCAAAGTTAAACAATTTTGCAAGCATTGCACTATTATATATTGCACACAGACAAAGCTAAGCTACTGTTACAGCTTTTTTGCAACTGAAGGTGAGAGTCACTGCTTCGTAACTACATCAAGCAAATATGGTAAAACACTCAGGAGCCCAAGTCCCACCCTACGCCACTTTACCGCTGATAGCCTATTGCTATTTTAATATGCCGGAGTTTACGCCTGATTGCTGAGAGGCCTCATCGCCTCGTTCAACTTTCTTGCCGAAGCCAAATGTGTATGTTACAGCCAAACGTGCCAGAGCATGGTCATTGATTGAGTATGTCTGTTCGATTTTGTCGTAATACTTGCTGTGCATCACGCTTTTGTCGCTGCGCCAATGCCAACGGGCGAAATTTGCAAGTTGCAGTTGGAAGTTCCAAGTGGAGTTGGACCACCCGGCCTGAAGTCGGTAAAAGGCTTTTGTTTTTATCCAAGTGCCAACCATGCAGCCGTCTGGGTAGCCTTGCGGTGAGTAATATAAACCTGAGAATGTCCAATTTCCGAGAAAGAAGTTTGCCTGAAACGCATAGACCAAATGAGTCTTGTTCAGATTATATGGATCGCCGTTATGTACGGAAGTGGCATTTAGCTGTGCCGTCAGCTGCAGTTTACGGTCAAACAGGCGCAAAGTGCCATATACACCGTAATTCCATTGCGAATATGGACCACCCGGTTGTTTGATAGTACGCAATATACCTGTCTCCGACGGCGTGTAGTCATAAACATATCGATTGTTAACAATCCAGGTAGTGGCAAATGCCGACAGACTGAATTTATTGCTGGGAACAAACGAATAATTGATTCCTGCATCATAGCTGCCGTATGAAACCAAATTGGGATTTCCCGTATAACTCATCAGCGGATTGCTCTGAATAACAGCAGCAGAGCGGTAACTTGACGAGGGTATGGATTTCATGTGGTGAAATTCTCCACGGACCGAATGGCTGTCATTGGGAGAGTATTGTAATGAAAAGTCAATCCACGGAGCTGCGGAGTTATCCTTGTAGTCCAGATACTCCTGTCGGTCCCAGTGATAACCGAACCCCACCATGCCGTATACTTTCCCTTTCGTAAGGCTATACTGCACACCGGGGCCTACGCGATATGTATGGGCGTTGTCGCTCGTATTGGCTGTGCCGGAATAGATGGTTTTGTTTGTAGTGATTACAGTCTGAAACATAGCATTCAGGCTACCCCACTTGCCGAATGAGTGTGTAAAGGTCAAATCGGCCTTGAATTGGTGAGAATCATCATTTGCCGCATTTTCATATTCACCTTTTCCATCCTCAACATATCGACTGCCAGTGTTCGTATGCGAATAGGCATAAGCCGGCGAAAAGGTTATGGAGTTCTTATCAGAGAGTATGAAATTCCAATAGCCGTTGTAGGAAAGAGAGTTCACGCGGTTAGTCGAGTTATTGTAATAATCCGCTTGCGGCGAAACATCCGGGGAATACAATATAAATCCGGATTGTTCATTTATCGGCGACCGGTTGAAGTCAGCACCGACCACATTCTGAATAGTGATTTTGTCAGTTGAATAGAGTGCCTTGAATGTAGGCCAATAAGTATGGTCACGCCATTTCGATGACTCTTGAATGGAATTGCGTTCAAACGTTTTCAGCGAACCGTCGGCTTGTGGCAGACGGAAAGTTTCGTAAATGTCGCTTCCAGCGTGTTTTTCATTGAGATAAAACGCTCCGCCGGCCACGTCAAACGTCATTCGCTTATATTGCAGCTTTCCATACACACTGGCTTGTCCTGCATTGGAGGTGGTCTCCCACCCATAGACTTTCACATATCCCCCATATTCGTATTTCTGCATTACGAAATTCACAACGTGAGCTTTGCCAAGAAAACGAGGATCGGTGGGAAAATCATAGTATTCCACTTTCTTGACATCCTGCATACGCATACCCTCCATGTCCTGCTTAGTTGCCGGGAGAAAATCTATGAAAACATCCACACTTTTGCCTGCCAAATCCTTTATCTCATCATTAGGCGAAATCCTCAGTTGAGGGATCGCCATACGATTCAATAAATCGGCGGCAGTCTGTGCAGCATCCTTCTGCTTTGCCGTTGGTATATACGTTGACACCTCAGCCCCGAGTCGCTGGTTACGAGCCTCGACAACAACCTCATTCAGCTCTTGTGTCTTTAACGTGTCGGCCTGCTCCTGCGCATAACTGGAAATTGAGCCAATAGCCAACAATAGATGTAAAAGTAATTTTTTCATACTGATGATTTTTTCTGCATCCTTCAGCTCGCGGTCAAAACAAAGTGAATGTCGCTCGCAGAGCGGTTCGCGGCGGAAGGTCGTTTCTGACTGCAAAGCAAACTAAAAATCCACTTTCAAGCCCCAAAATTTGTCTGACATTTATCTGACATTATCTGACAATGCAGTAGTTCAACTATTTATGCGTAACTCATAAGATTCACCACGGTTGCATATAATCTCAATGTTAGCCTCGGCAAGAGCTGTTTTGATGCGTCTGACAAGAGTGTAAAGCGATTCCTCCGCATTACTTTTATTTCCCCAAAGGGCCAAGCAGAGGGTTGTTTTGTTGACTCTCATTTCAGGAGCTTCAAGGAGCATCTGGGCAAACTGCCGTTGCATCGGTGTAAGCTTAATGTCATCGAGAGGATGAAGTGAGGAGCTTACTGAAGCAAGGTCTGGTTCCGACATTTCAGAGTCTTTTCTTCCCCATACAATCATGCTTGTCATTGAAAGGATGGAAAGCGCGAACAGAACACTGGGTAAAGTATGATCGGAAGCAGCAAAAACTGATGCCATAGAGCAGTCAGCAAAGCCTTGTACTTGTATTGCAAGACCATCGGCAGCGCGTTCCGGTACGAGCAGAATGGAATCAGATGCTATTTTGTTCCCATAAATCTTAGACACAGCATTTTTCTTATCAACCAACGCGAGTGTGAAATATGCCTCATCTTTCAGTATCGGGTTCTTGAAATTGACATCGGAAGCCTGATATATAAGAGGTTTATGCGTTGTTTCGTGCATCTTACGTAATGCAGCAATGGTGTCCTGTCGGGTCCATACCTCGCTATTTTCATTCGCCAACGCAAGCATGGCATCGTTCAAATCATTTACGATGTTTTGCTTGGCGTTGGAGAATGAAATGCAACACGAAACTACCGATGCTATCATCAGTGCCAAAGGAATAAGCATCCCATAACGTAGCGATGTACAATTATTGTTTTGCAAATTAAGTCTTTTCATGATGAAATGATTTAAACTTCGATTCTTGACCCTCAACAAGATAAACACATGCAGACCGTAAGATAAGTCCTACCATGATAATTTGAATAATTACGCTCATTGCAGATGGTTTTAACGTTCAGTGGTCACCACACTTTCCGTAATGGAGATTTTGGTTGTGGATGGAATTTTGGCAGTTGTGAATCCAAACTGTATCTTGCATTTCTCCGAAAAACATCCGGCGTAAGGCAGCACTGAGCAGTTTGAATATCTGATATTCAAACTGAAATCCTTAGTGAGAATACATTCTGCTCTTGCCCAGTTAAAGTCCTCATCATCCAACTTAGGCTTACAGAAGATTACCGATGTGACTATGACAAGTGTTTTCTTTGCAAAATCAACTCTTGAATAGGTAAATTCAGTAGTCGGGGCCAACGTACCCTCCGGAAGATTAGCCAAGTCGCGTGCCGAATTGATTATATAGTATTCAGGCGGATTCTCCGGTGTGTTGAACCCCTTATTGTCATACTCGCATACCGATTGAACCAATTGTTGAATTGGCAATTCATCAGTCTGTTCCGGCTCAGCAGAGCATGAAAACAGCCCAATCAGCAGGATGAGTGGCGCATATTGAAGTAGCTTCATTTTTATTTTGATTCAAAATGTAGATAATACTTTTCCCTGACATCATCGGCAGGGAGCTGGTGCAGAAGAAGTATTCGGGTGGTTTTATTTTCCCAATATTTTATTGCTTCAAATCCATCAGTGGGAAGGCATTTGAACAATGCTGATTTACCGTCAGCACTCTGAGGCTGCCCGACATTGTCGCCCATCAGTTTTATAAGGGCGTCCTGCATATACGAATACTGAGCATCTCCCGATAGACCGTATGAATTCCTGACACCGATATTCCCATAACGTGTACCGTTCATTTCCTGTGTATCCGAAGCAGTATATTCATATTTTTTATCCAGGAGACAGAATATCCCATGATTGGAGGGATTGGCGATTGCAAAACTCCCTTCAACCCAATCATAACAGAGAAAGTCGCGCTCATAAAGATATGTGGTTAGCGAAGTCGAATAGACTACTTTTCCATCACGATAGCCTTTGAGGTAATTTTTTATTTCTCCACTTATGAAGAAATGTGTGCTCCACTGGCCATTGAAATGTTCCTCACTCGACGTGGAGGAATTCTGGCGTTCATATACTCTCATGGTGTTTGGAAATCCATCGGCACACCACACGATAGAATCATAATACTGGGTGTATTCCGGAAATCCAAAGGACTGATAGCGGTCGTAATAATCAGTGATACGATAGATGATATTATCAAATGGTGCCGGAACCGCGAAATCATCGTTCATAAAGGGCATTAATCCGGCTTTGATAAGTTTGAACTTGTACTTATCCGGCACTTCCTCTGTACCAGGCTCCGGAACCAGTTCACCGAATGTTCTCTTGACGAGCAGAACAGTGTTCACAACCTCTTTCCCGTTTTTAGCTGAAATTGTAATCTGTTCTGTGGCTTGCGGCTTCCCCGAAGCGTCCTCCGGGAAATGACACTTCACTTGGCGACCATCAACGGTGAATACACCCCACCCACAATCGTAAGTATTTGATCCATCTGTGCCGATTGGTTGAAGAGTGTCATAGTTGTTGCAAATGAGGGTAATATCACCACCTTTATAATTAACTTCAAGATACAACTTTGAAACAGCACCCGGCACATAGTCATATTTTATATTCTCAGGTGATTGGTTGTCATTAGACCAATACATCCAGTCTGTCAGTTCATCAGAGTTACTTGAACAAGAAGAAACGCATAGTACTATTACTATAGTGAATATCGGTATAAGGTATTTATTCATTGTAGTTTATTTGCTAATGGGAAAATTATAGATATTTTGAATAATAACAGTATCAATACCATCAGAAATCCCATGATTGATTTAGGTCAATTATAATCTGGAAGACTTGTATATTATGCCATTAATAGTCGGTCTCAATAAAATCAACCTCCTCTCGTGGTTTATATTCAAGTTTGGTAGTCGCATCACCAATAGTTATTCCTAACCCGCTGAGTTGCGTATTCATCGTTGCTAAAGGATTGTCAATAAATTGTCGTTTGGCTTTCAGAAACTCTATGCGGGTTGTTTTTTCGTAATCTTCGGCTGAATACATCGGCATTATCTGACGGTTGGTCTGTTGGATTCCTGTTGCTGTGAAATTGTAGAGGCCGGAATCATCGGTACCTTCCAAAATCAGACCGGGGAGGCCGCTGAATTTCCAAGGTCCATTCATTACGGGCACTTCGGGAGTGAACCACACCGTCCATTTGCGGCCATGCAAGTCGCCGGTGGCCTTCTGACATTCGTAACCGAGAATATTTTTTGTGTCATCGGCTAATTCCCATTCAATTTGAGGTGTTTCCTCTTCGTAGCAATATTTCTCGACCCCGTTCACGTCATAATACCTTATCTTCCCGTCTGTCATTGACTTGAAGATATAATATGAGCCGTCGCGACGTGGAATATCGTCAATTTTGCCGCTCATATATGCTCCACGGGTCATTTCTTTGTATTTAGCATCACCCTCGGGTGTTGACTGCAACGAATCGATATATTCAGTTATCGGAGAATAGAATTTTGACTCTTTTGCATTGGCGAGAAGAATGTATTTGTTGGGAGATATGTGACTGCCATCCCGAAGATTGACACGCGAGGCATCGTAGCTAACTTCAATATCAGCTTTCTCCTGTGCTACTGCGGCTATCGCTAAGAAGCACATTATTACTGTGGAGATTATTCTGTTCATTTTTTCTTCTTATAATCAGGTTCGAGACCATGTTTTAGGCCGTCATACTTTGGCACTTCAACCTCATTGCCATTGTCGTCAAGCATGTAAATTTTCACACTTTGGCCTTGAGCATTCATTATGTTTTCCTGATTGTTTATATAGTATTCCGCATTATCGAGGGCTTTCAATCGGTTAACCTTAGAATAATCTTCCTGAAGGTACATCGGTGTGATTATCCTGTCGGTTCTTTCAAGCCCGGTAGCGACAAACGAAAATCCACCATCGGCATCCGCTTTTAGTATTAGCCCCGGGAGTCCACGCAATTTCCATGGACCAAACGGAACCGGGATTTCAGGGGCAAACCACGCGTTCCACCGGCGGCCATGATAGTCGCTTTTTGCCAAAATGCACTCATATCCGAGAATTGTTGTTGTAGAATCTTCCACAATAGTCCAATCCAATTCATCTATCGGTTCGGTATAAAAACCTTGATCTTCTCCAAATTTTCCGTACAGGGTAACACCATAGTCGGCAAGATTTGTGAAAACGTAAGTATAAACTTTTTTAGACGGACCTTTACTTAAATCCCATGTTGTTGAGCCATCCGGCTCAACTGTCATACAAGATTTTTTTAGAATCTCCATGTACTGAGCTTTGCCTTCGGGTGTTGATTTGAGGGAATCTACCCAAAGACTCAGGTCATTGAACCACTTTGCTTTGGTTGTCGAAGCCAGTAATGACATTTTTGAAGTAACCGGCTTCATCATCTTATTTGGACTTACGCATTCATAGCTGACCAAGATGTCGGCTTTCTCTTGTGCCACGGCGGCTATAGCCACAAGGCACATTACTGTGAGGGTGATTATCTTTTTCATTTTCGTAGGGAGATTGTCAGCAGCAGTTCGCGTCCGCGGAGCCACCGTTGCGACTCAAGGAGGAGAGCTGACTGTAGGTTGTGTAATTATATTATTGCTGTCCGATAAAAATCTTAAAATGACGATTCGAAGCCGAATCAGTAGGCAAAGTTACAGCCAATAAAAATAAAAACTCTCAACAAATGTTGAGATTCAAGGATTTTAACACTGTCAGCCGTCATTTTTTGCGGTAGGTCTTGTTCTTTGACCACGCACCGGCTATAAGCCGACATGCGCTACAAGCCCACTTGCGAATGCTTTGCATTTCGTAGGCGGCTCAGATGTGTAGGCGTGATGTTGAGAAACGAGGCTATGTCCTTGAGAGAAAAGAGGTCAAATATGTCGGGATACCGGCTAATCAATTCAATATATCGTTGTTGTGGTGTCTTTACATATAGATCGACATACCTATCGTATAAGGTGCCATAAACCGCTTCTGTGGTATGCATCACCATTTCATTGAAATTAGGATCTGAAGCCATCTTTGCTTTCACCTCTTTGTCTGTGATGCAGTATATTTCACAATCCGATGTAGCAACTATGGCTACCGTTGCTTTTTTACCATGCAGAAAGTTACGCCAGTCAACAACAAACCCTTCGCCAAACACCAATCCCACCACATGCTCCGTGCCATCGGCTGAACGGGCCACATATTTAAGTGTGCCGGATTTGATAAATCCCACATTCCGCCCAACCTTGCCCAGTGAAACAAACTCCTCTCCTCTGACAAAACGCCGTAAGGTGCCTTTGCTGACACACAATTCGCGCCAAGCGCTGAAATCTATCTGTTCTAAATACGTATTGAACTTACCGGTCATTGCTTTTCAAAATACAGGAATCTTACTTCTCAACTATCTCCCAATAACCACCGTTTCGAGGGCCCACCCGCTTGATAATATTATTGAGCTTTTTAATTTCCCTGTCAACTGTGGTGGTCCCTACACCCAGTTTCTCGGCAATCGCGTCAAGGGATATTGTGGGATTATCTTTAATCATTGCAAGAATACCCATCTGACGAGCATTTAGATTAGCACCATTTTTAGCACCATTTTTAGCACCATTTTTGCCTGTTACACTTTGGCCACCACGTATCGACATGAAAATTTCACGCGGGATAATAGCTGAGACTCCGCCATGTTCCTCTCTGAATGTAGGATGCTTTAGGTTTGCTTTATCAAATTCACCCATAATCTTTTCGTAACCTCGGCCCCAAGCCTCGATGAATCCTGCAAGGAAGAATGCATGGGCAATCTTTGGATTTCGTGCCTTTGAAATATGCTTGCTCATAAGAGTCTCTACAGTATAGTCTTCGGGTAAAGCACCTTCATTCCATAAGTGGATATGATCGTCATAAACGCTCATCTGATTCCAAGTGCCAATCTGTAGCTTATGCACAATGCTATTGAATATTATCTCACGTAGAGCATCCTGAGGTATCTCCAACGGCTCTTTACGCTGCAAACCCTCATAATGAATCGGGCGAATAAGATATTTGTCGCTAAGCACTTGCATTTGTTTTGTCGGTCATCTGTATAAGATTGCCGGAAATCACATCCTGATTCAACAGATCGGAATCATCAACTCCAAATCTACCTATTTTGAAACTGGAGGTGACAAACACACGCTGAGGATGCTTGCCAAACAACAATACGGCCCCGTTTGTGGGACTCCCATCCTTTAGAAGTCCCAAATTTGCAAGCACTTCTTCTTTTGTTGAGTTACGACGTTCCGGAGCCAATCGCCCCTCTTCTATAGCATGTGTCAAGAAATAATTGACGGCATTATCATCAATATCGTCCAAGGTCATTCCATCACAGATCATATCCTCCCAATTCAGTCCCATCTTCTTCAAGAGAAACTGATGAAGAGCAGATCCGCGAAGTTCCTGTTTAGTGGCTCCGCTACGATAGTAATAGACTCCGCGATAAGATATTGGCATCATTGATGGTTCAATGATAATCTCAATCACATCCTTGCCGTCAATGGATAGATGATTAGTTTCCGGGAATACGCCTGTATTGTTAATGATCTTGTTGGGTAAATCCTCCATCTGCTGATGAAGATTGTCAACACCGACAACCGTCAAATCGTCATCGATACCAATATATATCTTACCGCCATGAGCATTAGCAAAGCCCGATACCCATTTCAGATACTCGTCTTTCCAAATGCGCTTGTGCTCTATGTTCTGATTTTCCTTATTCACCTAACAAAACTACTACAAAATCCCGACTCTCACAAATCAAAACTGCAAATGTACCCCTTTATCCATCACTTAATTAGACTGAAGGATATATCGTTGAGAGGATTTGGCGCATCTATGAGCCGATTTTTTGGTAACTTTGCAAAAAATTTCACATCTATATGTCAAGTTTCAGTAAATCATACTACCTCTTCCTCATGGTTTTCCTCGGGATGCTCTCGGCGTTCGGCCCGTTTGTAACCGATATGTATCTGCCAACTCTCCCCTCAATGGCCGATGTGTTCCACACCACCCCCTCACTCGTTCAGATGGGATTGGCCACAAGCATGTTGGGCCTTGCTGTTGGCCAAGTATTTTTCGGCCCGTTAAGCGACAAGTACGGTCGTAAGGCTGTATTGGTATCGGCCATGATACTCTTTGCCATATCAACCATCGCCGCTATTTACTCACCAACCATCGAATTCTTCAACACATGCCGTTTCCTTCAAGGTCTCGGCGGTTCCGGAGGCATTGTTCTCTCACGCTCTGTTGCAACCGATTGTTACTCCGGGCGCGACCTTGCCAAGACTTTGGCCATCATAGGTGCTGTCAACGGAATAGCGCCTGTAACAGCCCCGGTGATAGGAGGATTGGTATCGGGTGCCGTGGGTTGGAAAGGTATTTTCTGGATTCTTTTCGGGCTCGGCGCCGTGATATTGCTGATGTGTCTCATTTTCCGCGAGTCGCATCTCAAAGAGCGCCGTTACACCGGTTCAATAGCCGGATTGCTCAGCAAATTTCCTGAAATTTTCCGTCTGCGCTACTACGTGATCTACACCCTTATGTATGCCTTCACATGCGGTGTGCTCTTCTCTTATATCTCTTCCGCATCGTTCATTGTGCAGGATCACTTCGGGTTTTCCGAGCTCGGATTCGCCATTGTGTTCGGTGTCAATGCATTGGGCATAGGCTTGGGGTCCGGAATGTCGCTCCGCTTCCGCAAAATGAAAAACGCCGCATTTTTCGGTGCATCAGGCATTGTTGCCTCCACCGTCATGCAGCTCATCATGTATCTGTGCTTCCCCACCTTCTGGCCCTATGAAGTTTTCACATTCCTCATGCTCGTGAGCATAGGTTTCATTCTCACCTCAGCCACCACAATGGCTATGGATGAAGGGCGCGCTATGGTCGGTACAGCTTCGGCCATATTCGGTGCATCCGGGTTCCTCTTCGGGGGAATTGTTTCGCCCCTCGTAGGTATTGGCAACATCATGACCACCACCCTCCTGCTACTCGGCATCTGCTCTGTGAGCGCACTCCTTTTTGCCTACCTCTCATTCCGCCGTCCCACTGACCATTCACACCACATGAAAGAGTCCGCAGTATGATGACATCACGCTTGCGTCAGCTTCTCGCTATCCCGGTCTTACTCTCGGCGGCAGCTGCCGTTGCCGAAGCTCCCATAATGGGGTGGAGTTCCTGGAACACTTATCGCGTCAACATCTCCGACGAGATAATATGCCGCCAGGCCGACGCCATGAAAGTCAACGGTATGTCTCAAGCTGGCTACAGCTTCATCAACATTGATGATGGCTTTTTCGGTGGCAGGGACTCCGACGGCCAACTGCTGTTTCACCCCGTGCGGTTCCCCAACGGATTGAAACCTGTAGTGGACCACATCCATTCGCTCGGCCTTAAAGCCGGTATATATTCCGATGCCGGACGCAACACTTGCGGCAATTTCTGGGACAGCGACTCAGCCGGCATCAACGTGGGACTTTACGGACATGACTCTATCGACGCCGAGCTTTACTTCAAGCATCTCGGATTTGACTTTATCAAGATTGATTTTTGCGGAGGCGACGCCAAGCAGAACACGGATCACCTTGACCTTGACGAACGCGAACGCTACACGGCGGTGCGCCATGCCATTGACGCCACCGGCCGAAATGATGTTAGAATCAACGTTTGCCGATGGGCCTTCCCAGGCACCTGGGTCCAAGACATTGCCTCATCATGGCGCGTATCGCCCGACATAGCCCCCGACTGGAATTCTATAAAACGAATTATAGCCATAAACAGAAATCTCTCAGCCTACGCCTCACCAGGCCATTACAACGATATGGACATGCTGGAAATTGGCCGCGGGCTCACCGAAGCCGAGGAGCGTACCCACTTCGGAATGTGGTGCATCATGAGCTCTCCACTGCTCATTGGCTGTGACCTCACAAGCATACGCAACAGCTCGCTCGCTCTAATCACAAATCCGGAAGTCATTGCACTTAATCAGGACACTCTTGGTTTGCAAGCCTACTGTGTCAGCGAACGAAACGGTGTTCAGCTATACGTAAAGGACCTCCTGCAACTTAACGGCACCATCCGCGCAGTGGCTCTCTACAACCCCACTGATTCCGCTGTCACTTACACTCTGGACCCAGCCGAAGTGTGTCTGAGTGGAAACGTAAAAGCGCACGATCTCTTTGCACGCACCGACATAGGCTCCTATCCCCCCGGATCGGCAATAACGCTCTTCATCCCCGCCCACGACACCGCTCTCTTACGCCTCGAAGGCGAACAGCGGAGCGAGAGAACAACCTACGAAGCTGAACACGCCTGGCTAAAACAATATCAGGACTTGGGAATCAATCCGGCCTTGGGACACGCCACCTATGCCTCCCACCCACTCTGCTCAGGTGGTTGGATGGTTACCTACCTGGGTCATCACCCCGACAATTACATGGAATTCCGGGACGTATGGAGCCGCGAAGGTGGCACTTATAAGCTCACTGTCGACTATCTGCCACAGGAAAGCGCCTCGTTTCAACTATCGGTCAACGGTAGCCAACCTGAAACAATAAACACCGGCGCCAACATTGGAAACGACGCGGTTTTAGCCACTGCCACCGCAACTGTGCATCTTCGCAAAGGGCTCAACACCATCCGCATCTCCAATCCCTCCCGATGGACCCCTGCCATCGACTGCATCCGCCTGACTCACATGTAACGGCTTGGAAAATCAGCCGAAAATGCGTATATTTGCATCATCCACACCTAACATCCTACATTCATGAAAAATAATCTCCGGGGCTTTCTCCTCCCCTTGACAGCTATTGTTGCCGCTGCTCCCCAAACTCAAGCAGCCAACAAAAAGGCCTCCCAGCCTCAAACTCAAAAGCCGCTCAACATTGTCTATATCATGACCGACGACCACACGGCACAGGCCATGAGCTGCTATGACAAACGCTACACTGTGACCCCCAACCTGGACCGTATTGCCCAAAACGGACTCCGCTTCACAAACAGTTTCGTGGCCAACTCCCTCAGCGGCCCAAGCCGTGCATGCATGCTCACAGGAAAACACAGCCATAAAAATGGATTCACCGAGAACACCACCTGCGTGTTCGATGCCTCCCAGCCCACTTTTCCCCGTTACCTCCAGGATGCAGGGTATCAAACCGCTCTTTTCGGGAAATGGCATCTCGAAAGCCTTCCGCAAGGTTTCGACAAATGGGAGATTGTGCCCGGTCAAGGCGATTATTACAATCCCCGCTTCATTGAAATGAACGGCGACACCATTGTGCGACCCGGATATCTCACACATCTCATCACCGACCGAAGCATCGACTGGCTTGAAAACGAGCGTGACAAGCAGAAACCTTTCTGTCTCCTCATACATCACAAAGCCATTCACCGCAACTGGATGGCAGATACCGCCGACCTTGAACTTTTCGAGGACAAGACCTTCCCCATCCCCGCGAACTTCTACGATGACTATTCCGGACGCACTGCAGCCAAAGAGCAGGAAATGAGCATAGCCAGTCCTCACGACATGGATATCATCTACGACCTCAAGATGTACAATCCCAATCTTGACACCCGCCTCAAATCTACCTACGAGGACTTCGTGGGACGCATGGATCCGGAACAGAAAGCAAAATGGGATGCTTTCTACAACCCCATTATCGAAAAGTTCTACAATGACAGCCTGCAGGGACGCGAACTGGCCGAATGGAAATTCCAACGCTACATGCGCGATTATCTGAAAGTGGTGAAAAGCCTGGACGACAATGTGGGCCGCGTACTAAAATATCTCGAGGACAACGATATGTTGAAAAACACCCTGGTGGTTTACACTTCCGATCAAGGTTTCTACATGGGTGAACACGGTTGGTTCGACAAGCGCTTCATGTATGAGGAATCATTCCGCACCCCCCTCGTCATGATGCTTCCGGAGGGCTTTGACCGCCGCGGCGACGTAACTGAAATGGTCCAGAACATTGACTATGCGCCTACTTTCCTTGAGATTGCGGGAGTGGCAAAACCCGCCGACATCCAGGGAGAATCGCTGATGCCCCTCATCCGTGGCGAACATCCCGAAAATTGGCGCAACACTCTCTACTATCACTTCTATGAATTCCCCGCCGAACACATGGTAAAGCGCCATTACGGAGTGCGCGACGACCGCTACAAGCTCATCCATTTCTACAATGACATAGACCAATGGGAACTCTACAACCTTGAAAATGACCCAACCGAGATGCACAACATTTTCGGCCAACCGGGCACCGAGGACATCACACGTTCCATGATGGTGAAGCTCCGCGATGCCCAGCTTCAATATGATGATCCCATCCGATTCACATACCCGATTTCCGACTCAGGCGAACTCGTAAAGAAATAATCATGACCCTTTTCAGACACCTTCTCCCCATAGCTATCTCTTCCCTTGCCCTGACCTCGACCGCGGGAACGCCCCCTGCAGGGCCGCTTTTCGTGAAAGAAGCCATTATTCCTGCCGATGCCGACTCCTTGACCCGAATCGACATAGCCGCCCGTGTGGTCCCATCTCCGGGTCAAATGGCTTGGCAAGAGCTGGAAATGACTGCATTCCTGCATTTTGGAATAAACACATTCACTGATCGCGAATGGGGTGAGGGCAACGAAAATCCCGCGCTCTTCAATCCCGTAGGGCTTGACGCCGACCAATGGGTGCGAACACTTCGCGATGCCGGCTTTAAAATGGTCATACTCACCGCCAAGCACCATGATGGATTCTGTCTGTGGCCCTCCGCTACAACGTCCCACACCGTTGCTGCGTCCCCCTGGAAAGATGGCCAAGGCGACGTGGTGCGCGATCTGCGCGAAGCCTGCAATAAATATGGGATGAAACTCGGGCTTTACCTATCGCCTTGGGACCGCAACGCCGAGTGTTACGGCGACTCCCCCCGTTACAATCAAATGTTCACTAACCAACTCACCGAACTCCTCTCCAATTATGGGAAAGTGGATGAAGTATGGTTTGACGGTGCATGCGGCGAAGGCCCCAACGGCAAGAAACAGGTCTATGACTGGGCCACTTTCAAGAAAGTGATCCGCCAGCTTCAGCCCGATGCCGTAACCGCAATCATGGGCGACGACGTGCGCTGGGTTGGAAACGAAAACGGAACAGGGCGCCTCACCGAATGGAGCGTCACGCCCAAAGTACCCGGCAGTCTGCCCGGCGCGGAAGAAACCAACTCGCGCCTGAAGTTGGACGACATGGCAGCTGACCTCGGAAGCCGACAGATCCTCATGAAAGCCGATTCGCTGCGATGGTGGCCCTCGGAAGTGGATGTGAGCATTCGACCCGGGTGGTTTTACCATGACTCGGAGCAACCGAAATCGCTCCGCCATCTTGTGGATATCTATCTCAATTCGGTAGGACGCAATTCAGTGTTACTTCTTAACGTGCCCCCCGACAGAAACGGACGCATAGCCTCCGCCGATTCCACGCGACTGATGGAACTCCGGAACTGGATCTCCACCAACCTCACAGACAACCTCGTTGCCAAGCGAGAACCTCACTCCCTCACCGCTTCACTCCGGCCCGATTCCAAAGTCAACTGTGTGGTGCTCGGAGAAGACATATCACGCGGACAGCACGTTGAACGCTTCACCGTCTCGGCTCTTACGCCCGATGGCTGGCGTCAGGTGGCTCGCGGCACAACAATCGGCTACAAACGCATCCTCCATTTCCCTGAAGTGGAAGCATCCCAACTGCGCATTGACATAACATCACAACGTGCCCCCGCCAACATTGCCACCTTCTGTGCCTATGACACAACCCTTCCGCCCGATGCCGATGACTCTCGTCCCACACCTGTCTATCCTGGTGAAAACATCAAGGTGATGAGCATCGATGGCCAAACTGTGCCGGTGGAAGCTATGGCAGCAGCTTTCGACAATGATCCATCCACGTTGTGGACCTCACCTGCCACGGGTAAAACTCATGAAATCATCGTTGATCTGGGCAAAGAAGTAGACATTGACGGCATTATTTACACCCCTCGCACCGACGGCAACCCTGACGGAACGGTATTCAAATACGAGTTTGCCCTTTCCAACAACGCTAAGGACTGGAACGTGGCCTCACGCGGAGGAGAATTCAGCAATGTGGTCAACAATCCAATTCCCCAGCGCGTATTCCTCGCGTCTCCCGCAAAAGCCCGGTACCTGAGATTCACATCCAGATCCGAAGTCAACGAACTTCCCTTCATCACCATAGCTTCACTGCAAGTTATCACCGCCAATGAAAATAATTAAGGTTGACACCACATCCTCCACCAATGCCCTGGCCGCCACGATGGTGACCGAGGGGGAAGAGATGCCTTTTGCTGTTATGTGCCGGGAACAGACCGCCGGACGCGGTCAGCGCGGCAACACCTGGGAATCGGAACCGGGTCAAAACATCACCCTATCCATAGCGTATAAGCCCAAAAGTGTCTCTGCCACGGACCAGTTTGTCATTTCGCAAGCCGTTGCAGTTGCCATAGTGGAAACACTTCGCCATTTCCTGCCCGATTATACCAACCGGATTGCCATCAAATGGCCGAACGACATATATGTCGATTCCCTCAAAATCTGCGGCATCCTCATCGAGAACTCACTTACCGGATCGGAAATCAACCGCACCATAATAGGAATCGGACTTAATGTGAACCAAACCGAATTCCTCAGCCCCGCCCCAAATCCGGTATCTATGCGCATGCTCACCGGCCGAATATTCGACATCGATGAAATAACCCAGTATCTCTGTTCCGTTCTCGGCCGTTTCGCTGCCAATCTGGTTTCGCCACCTCGCAGACCACGATTGCGCGGTCGCTACTTCTCCATGTTATGGCACTCCACAGGCTACCATCCTTACATTGACGTGGCCTCCGGGCAGCGTTTCCTGGGGAGGATATCCAACATCGCTTCCTCCGGCCTCATCACTCTCACCGAACCCTCAGGCAACCAACACACCTATGCCTTCAAAGAGGTCCAAGCCGTATTGGAATAGGCCTGGCACGCACTCTTACATCCCCTTATTCATCGGTTTTTGTTTTCGCGTCACACTGAAAACTCCGGCAACAACGGCAAATGCCAAACCGATCCACAGGCAAGTGTGCACCATCCCGTATGTTTCACCCGCGCTAAGCGTAAACACCACTGTAACAAGCGTTGAACCTAACGTTTGTCCAACCAATCGCGCTGTACTCTGCATTCCGCCTGCTCCTCCGGAGCGCGACAGGGGCGTGGAGGACACCATGACGATGTTGTTGGGTGTTTGAAACAATCCGTAACCAACTCCGCATAAAGCCATTCGCCAAGCCACGGACCACTCGTCAACCCCTTGATCCGGGAGGGCAAGCATCAGAAGTATCCCTACGCCATACACCAGCATTCCCACTGCAGCCGTTGCCCCCGCATTATGACGCTCCACAAAACGCGCAGCCAATGGCGACACTATCATAGTGGCAAGTGGCCACGGGGTCATCAACAACCCGGTTGTGATGGAAGAGAAGCCGAAACTATTGAGCAAGATGAACGGTAATGCTATCATCACAATCATCTGTGCTATGAACGATGCTATCGAAGTGATTACGCTCAGCGAAAACAGACGAATCTTGAACAGGTCCACCGGAAAAACCGGATTCTCCCGGTGAAGCTCGCGACGCACATAAAACACTCCAACAAGAAGGCCTACACCCACCATCGCTGCCGTGGGGACAACATCCTTGGCTCCTGAAAATTGCCCCAATGCATAGAACAGCAACCCGAACATTACCACATTCTCCAGGGCGCTCACCCAATCATACTTTCTTCTCTTACCCTCGCGAGGTGGATTTGCCGGCAACCGCCGCCATCCAATATAGAACGCCAGCAGCCCCAAAGGGAGATTGATAAGAAACAGCCAGTGCCATGACGCTATAGCAAGTATGCCACCTGCAATGGTTGGGCCCGCAGCCGTGGCACATGCTATAACCATCCCATTCAACGCAAGTCCGCGCCCCAATATCTTGGCAGGATAAATCAATCGGATAAGCGCTATATTGACACTCATCACGCAAGCGGCTCCCAATCCCTGCACGGCACGGGCTCCAACAAGGAATCCGAAGGAAGGTGCCCATGCACATAGCGCTGAGCCAACCGTGAACACGGCCACTCCTATCAGGAAAATACGTCGGTAACTGAACATGTCGCCCACCGACGACAGGGGCAACAACAACATGGTGATCAACAGCTGGTAGATGGTGATTACCCACACTGTAGCTGAGTCCGATACTTGAAATTTGGTGGCGAGAACAGGCAGCGCAACATTCACCACCGTCACATCCAACACCGTCATCACCAGCACAATGATGATGGCAAATATTGCGGAATACCTCCGCAATGAAAACTTTTCCGGTTCCATTTATAAGTTGACTTAATCAACCTATTAACGTAGCCCTCCCCCCGATTGTTGTGCTGTTCGCCATTACTTTCCTCCGCCTCATGGCAGCTGCAGATGCAACGCAAGCCAATAAACGCCCACTGCTAAAAGCGACCCAAGACACGGTCCGAGAATGGGTATCCATGCGTAGCACCACCGACTCGACCCTTTACCCTTGATGGGCAGGCAATGATGGGCCAGACGCGGCCCCAGATCACGGGCTGGATTTATGGCATAGCCTGTGGTGCCACCCAAAGCCATGCCGATAGCTATGACAAGAAATGCCACCGGAAGCGCTCCTATGGAGCCCAGTCCCACCTGCGGCGAATTACCGCTCTCTGACAGAAACAGAATCACCAGAATTAGCACGAACGTACCAATCACCTCCGACAGAAAATTCCGCCATGGATTGTAGATAGCCGGAATTGTGGCAAACACCCCGAGCTTCGTGTCGCGGTCATCTGTAATGTCAAAATGGTCCTTATAGAACAGATACACCGCGGCTCCGCCGGCAAACGCTCCGAGCAATTGCGACGCTATGTACGGACCTACAAGATGCCAGGCGAATTTGCCGCTCACGGCCAATCCGAGCGACACGGCAGGATTCAGATGGGCACCCGTATATGGACCTGCAACGAACACTCCGCACATCACGGCCAATCCCCATGCCAGCGTAACCACAATCCAGCCTGAGCCGTAGCCTTTAGAGCCTTTCAAGTTGGTACATGCCACAACGCCACACCCTAACAATATCATCACAAATGTGCCTAAAAACTCAAAAAAGCATTGAAGTGAAACAGGTATTTCCATAGGTTGGTTTATTTTGTAAGTGTGCGTTGAACTGCCTCTTTCCACCCGTCAAGCTCCCGGGCCACCCGCCAACGGTCATCAGTTGGCTCGAACTTACGCTCCACCTGCCATTGACGGCGAATTTCATCTATATCCTTCCAGTAGCCTACTGCAAGGCCTGCAAGATAGGCGGCCCCCAAGGCTGTGGTTTCCGTAACAACCGGACGCAACACTTCCGTGTTCAGAATGTCGCTTTGGAATTGCATGAGCAGATTGTTGCGCGAAGCGCCTCCGTCCACCTTCAATTCCTTTATTTTCAATCCGGAATCAAGCTGCATGGCATTCACAATGTCATACACCTGATAAGCAATGCCTTCAAGAGCGGCTCGCGCTATATGGGCCACTGTGGTTCCGCGCGAAAGACCCGAAATGGTTCCGCGGGCATACTGGTCCCAGTAAGGTGCTCCCAATCCGGTCAAAGCCGGCACAAAATACACCCCGTCAGTAGAATCAACCGACGCCGCCAATGCCTCCACATCGCTCGACGAACTGATACATTTCAACCCGTCGCGGAGCCATTGCACCACTGAGCCGGCCACAAATATAGAACCCTCCAGCGCATAGGTCACCTCATCGCCTATTTTCCATGCAATGGTGGTGAGAAGCTTGTTATTTGACAGAATGGGCTTGTTGCCTGAATTCATGAGCAAGAAGCATCCTGTTCCGTAAGTGTTTTTCACACACCCGGGGTTCACGCACATCTGCCCGAACAGAGCTGCCTGCTGGTCGCCGGCCACTCCCGCTATAGGCACCTCATGCGCAAATATCGTTGTGGTGGTATAAGCCATCACACCGCTGCTCGGCTTCACCTCCGGCATCATGGAGCGAGGTATCCCGAACAGGTCCAGCAACTCCTGATCCCACTCAAGCGTATGGATATTGAAAAGCATTGTGCGCGATGCGTTGGAATAGTCCGTCACATGCACTTTGTGGCGCGTCAGGCAAGAGATCAACCATGTGTCCACCGTACCGAAACGCAGACGTCCCGCTTCGGCTTTCTCCCTGGCACCCTCCACATTGTCCAGAATCCATTTTATC
>CAJUSN010000020.1 GCA_910589095.1 uncultured Muribaculaceae bacterium | reverse complement strand
ACCGCGCCCGCTTCAAAATCGACTGGGCAAGCAACGAACCCTGCGGAAGCTCAGTTCAGGGACAGAGCCTCTCTGCTAACGCCGGTACTATGATCGACTTCACCTTCCGCGTGGAAGCTGCTGAACAGAAACCCACCGTGGTTGACACCAAGATCTACAACGGTACGCTTACAGTTGATCTTGAAGGTTCAAAGACCAGAACCGACGGTGTGGATGTGAAGTTCCTCACCATGAGCGACGACACCTACACCCTGCTCCTTGAAAACTTCGGCGCAGAAGAGAACAATCCTGACGGTATGGGCTCTATCGAAGTAACCGGCATTGTACGCGAAGGCGACAACCTCACCGGCCACGCCGACAACATCTCTCTGATGGGAGGCATGATCCAGGCTTCTGCAGATCTCACCGGCGTTATCGAAGGTGAAGACATCACCCTCAACCTCGATGTGCTCTGGGAAGATGAAGACATCCACATCCCCGTTGTGTTCACCACCAAGCCCGTCAAGGCTGAACTCTCTTTCCGTCGCAAATACACCGACGGCACCAAGCGTTACTACAACGAAATCGGCTACAACGTACTTGGCAGCGACAAGATCGCTTACCAGACCGCCGATCCCACTGCCGAAGACTACTTCGTAACTCCCGTTCAGGGTTCTTGGCAGGAAGAGGGCGCATTCATCGACCTCTCCGACAAGCTGGTTGAAATCCCCGTAAATGCCGAAGAATTCACCATGATCCTCAAAGGCATCAGCGGTACCAACTGGTCACAGAGCTGCGTTTACATCGACTGGAACAACAACGGCTCATTCATCGACGAAGGCGAGACCAACGGCGTTATCAACCTCGGTGTTAAGCCCAACCAGCCCGGCGGCGGTATGGTAACAACCGAAACCGGCGACCGTGACCTCATCACCCTCCCTGAAGGCTTGAACGAAGGCGACACCTTCTCGATGCTCATCTGCCTCAACGAGCCCAAAGGCATCAACGGTACCACCGACATGTGGGGCGACAACTGGGAATGGAGCAAAGAGATCTTCATCGACGACCTCTGCTCGCTCATCAACGGTGAAGCATACGCACTCACCCTCAAGATCACAGCTGCCGACTACTCAGCTATCGACGGTATCGGCGTTGATCAGAACAACGCTCCCGTGGAATACTACAACCTCCAGGGTATCCGCGTTAACGCTGACCAGCTCGTACCCGGCATCTACGTTGTTCGTCAGGGCAACCGCACCGCCAAAGTTCTCGTGAAGTAATTCACCCGAATCACATAACCTCAAAGCGCGAGGCCACTCCGGCCCCGCGCTTTTGTTTTCTCCCCTTTTCCTTCTTGGTGGAAAACGGTGAACAAAAAAACCGCGACAGAGTGATCCATCGCGGCTTTTATGTATGGTGTTAAAAATTACCAGCGCCAGGCAACTGCACCGTGGGCGGGAACCTTTGTGCCAAACTTGCCATCGGGTGAAATCAAGCGCTTGCAGGTTTCACCGGTCAGGAGTTCCTTGCACTCACGTTCGCCACCCGCTATTCCGAGAATATTGAAAGCATGAGCCGGGAGAACCACCTCAACATCGGCTTCTTCATCGCTGAAATTCGCAACCACTAGCAGCATTTCATTTCCATAATGCCGCAAGAACGCATATTGACGCGAAGGATCAAATGCAGGATTATCCTGATTGACATACATCACATCGAAAAACGCACCCTCGCGCACGGCCTTATCAGTTGCGGCTACATTGAGCAGGCGCGAATAGGCATCACGCAGACGACGCTCATCCTTGGTGAGACCGTCGACCGACGGCTCTCCACCACAGAGCCAACGGCGAAGAGTGGCCACACTCCAGTAGTCGAATATCGAGGTGCGGCCATCATGTCCGCTGTAGCCTTCGGCATCCGCGCCGGGTTCGCCAAGCTCCTGGCCGGCATAGACCATCACCGCGCCAGGACCGAGCAATGCGCTTACGGCCATAGGTGCCAATGCCTTAAAGGGGTCGCCAGCAAACTGGGTAGACGCAAAACGCTGCTCGTCGTGGTTCTCAAGGAAGTAAAGCATATTCTTCTGATAGCCGTCGACCTTCTGCCAAGCGCGAGTAATGTCGGAAGCTGAGCGTCCGGCTGTCACCACATCGCGGAGAGTGTCGTAAAGCCCCACCTTATCATATAGATAATCGAAACCGCCAATTTCAATGAACGGACGGTAGAGATTCACATCATATATCTCGGCAATGAAAATCACTCCGGGATGGGCTGCCTTGACTTGAGGAATGGCCCACTGCCAAAACTCGAGCGGTACCATGTGGACCATGTCGCAACGGAAACCGTCCACCCCCTTGGCTGCCCAATAAAGAAGTATATGAAGCATCTTACGCCATGTGGAAGGGATGGGATTGAAATGGCGCCACCCGTTTGCCGGGTCTATGCCATAGTTGAGTTTCACTGTGTCGTACCAGTCATATTCACCGGGCGAGGCTGTGAAGCAATCGTTACCGGACGCCTTGGCGGGAAACTCGTTATAGGCATCCGCACCGGAGCCCATATCCACTGTTGGTGCAAAGGGGTGGCCCGGGATGTAATAGAAATTATTGGTGGGCGCGAAGAACATAGTGGTGTAGTCATTAACACCGAAATCTTCCGGAGCATCCTCGGGGCGGGCGTCGGAATGATACTGACGTGCCACATGGTTAGGCACAAAATCGATAATCAATTTCAGGCCTGCGTCATGCACCCTGTCCACCGCCTCTTGGAACTCGGTCATACGATTGGCGGGATCAACGGCCAGGTCAGGGTCCACATCGTAGTAGTCCTTTATGGCGTAAGGCGAACCTGCCTGCCCCTTTATCACATGGGGATTATCACGCGGAATGCCGTAGGCAGTGTAGTCCGCACAGTGGGAATGTTCGATAACGCCGGTAAACCACACGTGGGAGAATCCCATATCGGCTATTGATTTCAATGTGGCCGGAGAGATGGACCGTAATTTTCCCGAGCCGTTCTGTCCGATGGTGCCCGCGGGCACGCAGTTGTCATTGAAATTGGCAAAAAGACGGGGTAGAAGCTGGTAAATGATTGGTTTTTCGCTCATGGTTCAGAACTTTTGTCAACTGATAATGATGTTTTTTAACATGGAAAGTCCGGACCGAACCCGGTCCGACACTTGCGGCTGCAAAATTAATGAAATTCCATAAATTATGCAACCTCAACAAAATAAGGTTCTGCGCGGACCAGATTGTCCTTGGTGAAAAACTCTTCTATATTCAGCAAAAACACCAATCTTTCACGATTTAACATGAAAAACTTTAGTTTTAACCTTAAAAATTTTGTTAACTGAAATCTTCTCTCTACCTTTACAGCGGAAACTGTGGGTGAAATCACTCATAGTTATTATTCATCCTTGAATCCATATATCATTATCACAATCTCACAAAAGTAATTTATGATGAAAAAAAGTACTCTTTTCCGCGCTGCGTTCTGCGCAGCGTTGGTTGCAGTATCAGCTCCATCAGTAACGGCCCAGGAAGTTATCCCTTCAGCTTCCACCACCGTTTATGACTTTACGGGCTGGGACAACCGCAACATGCTCAACCTCTTCGCTAAAGCCGCAGATGAGGGTCGCAAATATCCTACCAAGGAGGAATTTGAAGCAGCCGGCATCTACCTTGACCTTGAGTTTGCCCGCTCACACACACGCTATCGCCCCATCATCGAGCAATCAGAAGAAACCAACCTCATTTCTTCGGTAGCTCCCCGCCGCCGAATCTGGATGAACCTCCCCACCGGTTCCGGTAAGAGCTTCGGTGGCTACCCCACCGGCGAGTTCGCCAGCGACGTTTACTCAATGTGGAACTTCACCCACATTTTCGGATCGTGGAACCACGGCTTCATGCAGGCTCCCGGTTCTTGGGTTGATGCAGCTCACAAGAACGGATCGTACATTTATTCCGGTATCGAATTCTTTGACTACGCTTCCGGTAACCAGTCAGCTTATATCAACTTCATTACCTCTAAGAATTCCGACGGTTCTTACAAGTATCTCGATGCAATCCTGAACTGCCTCATCTTCCTTGGTCAGGACGGTATCAACTACAACTTCGAGCAGGGTGTGCCCAACGACCAGCTTGTGGCTTTCCACTCAGCACTTCAGAAGCGCGCAAAAGAGATAGGATTCGATTCATTCCACATCGGCGCATATACCAACACCTCCAGCCTGTCGACCACAAACGCCTACACGCTCATGGGCGACAACAACAAGGTGCTTTCTCAATATTCTGACGAGCCCCTCGGACTTGTTCACGATGCATTCCTCAACTACTCTGGCGGCGACTTCGCATGGCGTGGTGCCGGTACATCTGTAGCTGCTGCAAAAGCCGCACTCGGAAACGCCGACCACGTTTATCAGGGTGTATGGATCGTGACCATGGACCGCGCTTGGACCGGCATGAACACATCCGACGCTAAAGAAATGAACCTTTGCCTCTGGGGCGAGCACTCTGAATCACGCTTCTGGCAGTTCAACGTGGGTACTTCAGTAATGAAAGCTCAGGAAAACTACCAGATCCTTCAGGACCGCACCACCGGCGGTGGTAACCGTAACGTACTCAACCGGCCTTCAATCGCAAGCACCGGCCACAACTTCTCTGTAGCCGTTGACCAGCAGAGCCGTCAGATGGCAACTTGGGCTGGTTTCGCCTCAATGGCCCCCGAACGTTCGGCCGTGCAGGGCAACCTCCCCTTCCACACCTACTTCAGCCTCGGTAACGGTGAAATCTACTTCTACAAAGGAAAACAAACTCACGGTTCATGGTACAACATGGCCCAGCAGGATGTGACCCCCACTTACCGCTGGCTCATCACCAAGCCCGGAACTCTCAACCAGAACACCACTGACACCGGTCTCGATGTTCGCTACTCTCATGAAGAAGCTTACATTGGCGGTTCTTCAATCCGTATCTCCGGCGCAGCTTCCGGTTCAGATATCGTAATCTACAAATCGAACCTCGATGTCAAAGGCAACGTAACTGCCAAGGTGGCTCTCAAGAACATGTCAGGCGGCGAATCACACCTCTCGCTTGTTCTCCAGAAGGGCGACGGCTCATGGGTTGTTACTCCGTTCGGCACCAGCGCAGGTACAACTTGGGAAGAAAAAACCCTCAACGTTAACGGTCTCTCTGCTGGCGACGTAATCAAGCACATCGGTGTACGCGTGGAAGGCACCACTGCCACCAGCAAACTCTACCTTGGTGGTATCGTCCTCAGCGACAGCGAAGCCACTGTAGCTCCCGCATCAATCGTTCCCGAATCATTCGTTGCAGAAGTTAAGGCTGAAACAGCCAAGAGCCTCTCAGTGAAACTCAACTGGGAACCCAACACTGAAGGCGTAAGCTCTGACTTCGGTGATCGCGGTATGGTATTCAACGACGAGCTCAACATCGACCACTTCGAAGTATTCGTTAAGAATGGCGAAAACGGTCGCGTGGCTGAGGTTAGCCGTCCCACCGGCTGGCACGCTTTCGTTGGTGCTATCGACCTTGAGAAATATCCCGATCCCTACGTAGGTGTACGCTCAGTTTCAACTGACCTTGAAACCGCTTCACCCGTAGAATGGATCCGTATCGAACGCTACTCTGATCCCGAAAAACTTCCTCAGGTATTCTCTGACCTTTACATGCCTGCTTACATGGACCCCACCTCCAACGGCATGGAAAACGCCTACAAATATCGTTGGATTGAAGAAGTAAAGACTACCGGCGCAACCGGCAACCTCGATTACTTCTGCGACCAGCCCGCAGGCGAATGGATTGAAAAAACCGCAACTGAAGAAGGCCATCCCGCCGACGGCAACACCAACTATGTATTTGCTGAAGACGATGTCCTCACTGTTAAACAGGGCGAAACTGTCAAGATAACTATTCGCGGCCACAATGGCAACGACAACATCAAGTATTGCATGTTCAAGGGCTTCATTGACTGGGACATCGACTATGAATTCAACGGCGAAAATGACGAGCTCGTTTGGAGCTACGGTACAACCTCCTACGGTGCCGCCTCTGCCAGTGGCAACTCAGCCGAACGTGATGCATTCGTTACCACAGGTGCTACCTTCACTATCAACGTGCCCGCCGATGCAGTTCCCGGCCGCTCACGCTTCCGCGTGGTTGCTTGCGACGCATGGTTTGCAGGTGGTCTTAACGCTACCGGTGCCTTCAACAAGGGCTTCGCAATCGACTTCCCCGTTGACATTGTAAGTGCAGGTAACACACCCCGCGAAATCGCTCCCGGCTACCGCGACTACCGCGACAAGGGCGAAGCTGACGAACCCGTTCTCAGCGCTATCGGTAACATCGCCGCTGAAAGCAGCGTGGCTACTGTCAACGTACAGGATCGCACCGCCTTCTTCACCAATGTTGACAAGGCATGGTTCTATGATGCAAACGGCCGCTTCGTGAAATTCGTTGCCGACGCTTCAACTCCTGCAAGCGTTGCTGATCTCACCGCAGGTGTTTACGTAGTGAAAATGCAGAACGGTCAGGTTATCCGCTCAGCCAAAGTGGTTGTTAAATAATCCCTGACATCTCATCCCCTATAATTCCGAGCGGAGTGCCATACCGGCACTCCGCTCTTGTTTCATACCCACACCGCGCATGAACTTATATGGCAAAAAAACAACGGTTGACAATCAAATGGATTATCAACCGTTATCAGTACCCGGAGCCGGGGTCGAACCGGCACGGATTGCTCCACTGGTGTTTGAGACCAGCGCGTCTACCGATTCCGCCATCCGGGCATGTATCGTGGGTGCAAAGTTAGCGATTGTTTTTGATATTAGCAAGCAGAGGGCCTGTTTTTCGCTCTTTTCCGCTGCATTTTCACTGCTTTTCACAGCTTTAACCTAATGCGATTTTGCCAATTGGAAATGATGTTGTAATTTTGATGTCGGGTACGGTAGCGGTCTAAAGTCCTCGTGGAGGATCTCGGACACCAATAAATCACGCATTTACAAAAACGTCGGCTCATGAAAGTAATAGACATAATCAACCGAAGCGAATCGCCTCTGTTTTCCATCGAATTGCTCCCTCCGGTGAAAGGGAACAGCATTGAACGTGTCTATTCCATAGTTGACAAACTGCGTGAGTTTGAGCCGCGATTCATAAACATCACATCTCACCACAGCGAATGTATTTTCCGCCCGATGCCCGACGGCACGCACCGCAAGATGACCATACGTCGCCGCCCAGGGACTGTGGCGGTAGCTGCGGCTCTTAAGTACCGCTATGGTATCACGCCGGTGCCACATATCATTTGCAACGGTTTCACACGCGAAGAAACAGAATATGCGCTCTTGGACCTGAATTTCCTTGAAATTACGAATCTGTTTGTGGTGCGTGGCGATGACAAGCCGTTTGACCGCACGGGGACCGATCCTGCCGACTATAACCGCCACGCCATTGACCTCCAGGTGCAAATTAATGATTTCAACCGCGGACAAGGTGTGGATGAAACACGCATAGAAGGAATTGCCACTCCGTTCAGCTACGGCATGGCTTGCTATCCCGAAAAGCACGAAGAGGCGCCAAACATGGCTTCCGACATTCATTTTCTGAAAGAAAAAGTGAAAAACGGAGCGGATTATCTCATCACACAGATGTTTTTCGACAACGAGAAATTCTACACCTTTGTGGACCGTTGCCGCCAGGAGGGAATCACTGTACCTATCCTTCCCGGTATAAAACCGCTCACCCGCAGGAGCCATCTCAATGTTCTGCCCAAAACGTTCCGCACCGAGATGCCAGAGGAACTCGTAAAAGCAGTTGAGGCTGCAAAAAGTGATGAGGAAGTACGCCAAATAGGTGTGGAATGGGCCGTGATGCAAGGGAAAGATTTGCTTGCCCACGGAGCTCCCGGCATCCACTTCTACACCATCAATGCCAGCGACAGCGTGCGCGAGGCCGCAAGACTGATTTTCTGATTATGACCGCATCAATTTTTCAAGAGATAGAACGCCGAGTTCCGGTGCTCGATGGAGCCATGGGCACCATGATCCAACGCCTGCACCTTTCGCCCGACAGCTTCCACGGCAGTCAGTTCGCAGAGTGGCCATGCTCGCTGGAGGGCAACAACGATATTTTGTGCCTGACCGCCCCCGAGGCCATTCTTTCTATCCATAAAGAATACATAGCTGCCGGTGCCGACATAATCTCCACAAATTCTTTCAACGCCAACGCCATCTCCCAAGCCGACTATCGGATGGAATCGCAGGTGGCACGTATCAACGAGGCTGCAGCCGCAATTGCCCTTCGGGCAGCTAAGGAAGCAGCGGCCACTGGGCACAAAGTGTGGGTGGCCGGATCGGTAGGCCCCACTAACCGATCAGCCTCAATGAGTCCCGATGTGGAGAATCCCGCCGCCCGCAATGTAACCTACGGTGAGCTCCGCAATGCATACCACGACCAGATTTCAGCCCTGGCTCGTGGCGGTGTCGACTTCATTTTAGCCGAAACCGTATTTGACACACTGAACCTCAAAGCGCTGCTTGCGGCTGCGAAAGATGTGGCCGCCGAGCAAGGCCGCGAGCTGCCGGTAATGGTATCGGCCACCATCTCGGACCGAAGCGGACGCATTCTTTCAGGCCAGACCATCGAGGCGTTTCTCGCAACTGTAGCTGAGTATGACAACGTTCTTTCGGTAGGGCTAAACTGTTCGATGGGCCCCGCCGACATTGTGCCACATCTTCGTCGGTTGGCCGCAAAAGCGAGCTTTCCCGTCAGCTGCCATCCCAATGCGGGACTGCCCGATGAACTGGGTCGTTATCGCGAAACGCCCGAAGCGTTCGCCCACGCCGTAGCACCGCTGCTCGACGAAGGCCTTGTCAATATCATAGGTGGCTGCTGCGGCACTACACCTGAACACATTGCACGCCTCAAAGAGACAGCCACTGGCCGTGCTCCAAGAGTTATCCATGCGCCCGATGAAACGTTGCGCCTGACCGGACTGGAAGCTATTGAGGTGCGGCCCGAAAACAATTTCCTCAACATAGGCGAACGTTGCAACGTTGCCGGCTCTCGCCGCTTCCTGCGTCTTATCAAGGAGAAAAACTACGAGGAAGCAGCCCGGATAGCGGCGCGTCAGGTCGAAAGCGGGGCGCAGATGGTAGATATCAACATGGACGATGCGCTGCTTGACGCACCGGCCGAGATGGAACATTTTCTGAATCTCATAGCATCGGACCCGGAAGTGGCCCGAGTGCCTGTGATGATAGATTCATCCAACTGGGAGGTGGTGGAGCGCGCCCTGCAGTGCGTTCAAGGGAAATGCGTGGTCAATTCCATCTCCCTCAAGGAGGGCGAAGAGGAGTTTCTCAGGAAAGCCGCGGTGATACGCTCGTTCGGAGCGGCTGTAGTGGTTATGGCATTCGACGAGCAAGGCCAAGCCGATACATACCAGAGAAAAATAGAAATTTGCCAACGCGCCTACCGGCTGCTTACCCATCGTGCCGGTTTCAAACCCCATAACATAATCTTCGATCCCAACATAATGGCTGTGGCCACAGGCATACCCGAACACGACCTTTATGCCCGCGACTTTCTGCAAGCAGTGAGTTGGATAAAGGCCAACCTTCCAGGGGCCAAAGTGAGCGGAGGCGTGAGCAATCTTTCCTTTGCGTTCCGCGGCCATAATGCCCTGCGCGAATCCATGCATGCGGTGTTTCTCTATCATGCTGCCAACAGAGGGATGGACATGGGTATAGTCAACCCCGACTCCTCCGTGACCTATTCCGATATAGCCCCCGCACTCCGCGATGACATAGAAGCCCTCTTGCTGAAGGGCGATCATGAGTCAGCCGAGCGCCTCGGTGCTTATGCACTCGAGCAAAGTGAAGCTAAAAAAGATGCGGGTGCCACACAGAGCGACAAGCTTGATGACAACCGACTGTCGCTCACACCGGAGCAACGCCTCAACGAAGCCATTGTCAAGGGACGCAGCGAGCATCTTGAAACCGATCTGCTGGAGGCGCTCTCGCTGTATGACTCGCCGGTGGCAATAATAGAGGGCCCTCTGATGGAAGCAATAGGCCACGTGGGGGAGATGTTTGGCCAAGGCAAGATGTTCCTGCCCCAAGTGGTGCGTGCCTCGCGCGTTATGAAACAGGCGGTCAGCATACTCCGCCCCTATATCGAAGCCTCCTCCCAAGCCTCAGGTGCCACTAAAGCAGGACGCATTCTCTTCGCCACCGTCAAGGGCGACGTTCATGACATTGGGAAAAACATTGTGAGCATTGTGCTTGAGTGCAACAACTACGAAGTGATCGACCTCGGTGTGATGGTTCCTGCCGAGCAGATTGTCGAAGCCGCCCGGACCCGGTGCCCCGACCTCATTTGCCTCTCCGGTCTCATAACCCCCTCCCTGGGTGAGATGGCCCATACGGCCCGGGAACTGGCCCGCGCAGGGATAAGAGTGCCATTGGTTGTGGGTGGCGCCACCACTTCAAAGCTCCACACAGCACTCAGAATTGCGCCCGAATATGGCGACGCGCCGGTGATACATGCTACCGACGCCGCCCAAAATCCTATAATAGCCGCGCGTGTGCTCAACAATGCCACACGTGCTGACTACATTGCCAACCTGCGCAAAGAATATGCCTCGCTCCGGGATGCTCACTATCCAGTGCCTCTCCTCTCTCTCCCACAGGCGCGACAACGCCGATATGCATCGCCGGCTTATAGCATTACCGCACCTGCCACACCCGGCCTGAACAAATTTCATTCAATTCCGCTCAGTGAACTGATACCGCTCATAAACTGGCGCCCCTTTTTCCACGCATGGAAACTGGCAGGTGACTTTGCCGACAACCCTCCACATTGCATGGATGCGGCCTGCTGTAATGCATGGCTGGCACAACACGGGACCAATCCTGATAAAGCCCGCGAAGCTCTCAAACTGTATGCCGATGCGTATGAAATGCTCAACCAAATGGCACAATCCGGGCAACCCGTTATGCAAGGGTGTGTGACCATTGTTCCGGCCCGGTCCGACGGCGATGATATAGTGATTGCCGATTCGCTACGGCTGCCCATGCTACGCCAACAGAAGGTTTCCACGGATGCCCCGGCGCTCTGTTTGGCAGATTACGTAGCGCCAGTCGGAGCCAACGATCACATCGCAATCTCCCTTGCCACAACAGGAGCCGCCACGCGAGAGCTGATAGATAGCTGTGAAAGTGTCACCGATACTTACCGTTCGCTCCTTGCCCGCACGCTTGCCGACCGCCTCGCCGAGGCTGCCGCCGAATATCTCCATCGGCTCACACGTACGCAGCTTTGGCGATTCGCCCCCGACGAAGCGCTTACCCCCGCCCAACTGCGCCAAGGCGAATATCAAGGCATACGGCCCGCAATTGGCTATCCAATGATTCCTGACCAGTCATTGCTCTGTCTGCTTGGACCGCTCATCCCTTTTTCGGAATTTGACGTAAAAGTGACCGATAACGGAGCCATGGACCCACCGGCAACCGTGTGCAGCCTTATTCTCGCCAACCCACACGCCCGCTATTTCATGGTCGGGCCGATTGCGGACGACCAATTCCGTGACTACGCGCTGCGCCGTAATCTCCCCGAATCCGACCTCCGCCGACTTCTCGCGCGCCACCTCAGCTGACCTGAGAGCCACTGCGGAGAGTGACGGATAACATTTTTTAGGGTGCAAACGTTGGAGAGCCGAACTATTTTGCGTAAGTTTGTAGAGTTTTATATTGAGTCATTCAAAAAGATAGTTATTGTGAACTTAACCGGCACTTATTTGTAAAGTTCCATTAGTTACAGTTCCACAACCGAAGCTCAAGTTTAAACCCATACGCAACCTTAAAATTCACTTCTCCCTCTAACCCCAAAACACCCTCACCATGGCCAAAACTAAAAAAGCGTCCTCCCAACTACCCCTCGTAAAGAATGATCCCTGGCTCGAACCATATTCCACAGCGATTGAAGGACGCCACAACGACGTGAAACGCAAGCTTAAGGAACTGACCGGAGCACGCGGTTCGCTCGATGAATTTGCCAATGCCCACAACTATTTTGGACTCCATCGTCAAGCCGACGGCTCATGGGTGTTTCGCGAATGGGCCCCGAACGCCACCGCAATCACGCTGATTGGTGATTTCTCCGACTGGCACAGCATGGCCCGATACGAACTGTACCGGCTGCCCGACTCGGGAGTGTGGGAAGTGAAACTGCCCTCCAAAGCCATACGCCACGGCGACCACTACAAAATGCTCGTGAAATGGGACGGCGGCGAAGGCGAACGCATTCCGGCCTATGCCACACGGGTGGTTCAGGATGAAAAAACGCATCTGTTCTCAGCTCAAGTATGGGCTCCCGAAAATCCTTACAGCTGGCGCACCAACGCTTTCAAGCCCGATGTGAAACCCCTTCTCATCTACGAATGTCACATAGGCATGGCACAGCAGCGCGAAGGGGTGGGAACTTACGATGAATTCCGCGTCAATGTTCTCCCGCGCATCGCTGCCGACGGCTATAACGCCATTCAGATCATGGCCATACAGGAACATCCTTATTATGGCTCTTTCGGATACCATGTATCGAACTTCTTCGCTCCGTCGTCGCGCTTCGGTACCCCCGACGAGCTTAAGCAACTCATCGACGAAGCCCACTCTTTGGGTATTGCCGTAATAATGGACATTGTCCATTCCCATGCGGTCAAGAACGAGGCCGAAGGGCTGGGACGTCTTGATGGCAGCATTGACCAATACTTCTATGGCGACGGACGCCGCGAGCATCCCGCCTGGGATTCACTATGCTTTGATTACGGAAAGAATGAGGTGATCCATTTCCTTCTCTCCAACTGCAAATATTGGCTCGAGGAATTCCGCTTCGACGGCTTCCGCTTTGACGGCGTGACCTCAATGCTTTACTACAATCATGGCCTCGGCCAGGCCTTCGGAGGCTACGATGATTATTATGACGGAAACGAAGACCCGGCAGCCATCACATACCTCTCACTCGCCAACATGCTCATTCACAAAATCAATCCCCACGCAATAACCATAGCCGAGGAGATGAGCGGTATGCCCGGTCTGGCAGTGCCCGTGAAGGACGGAGGCATCGGGTTTGACTATCGCATGGCCATGGGCATCCCCGATTACTGGATCAAGACCCTCAAGGAGAAGAAAGATGAGGATTGGCACCCCACTTCCATTTTCTGGGAGCTCACCAATCGCCGCTCCGATGAAAAGACAATATCTTATGTGGAGAGCCACGACCAGGCTCTTGTTGGCGATAAGACGGTTATATTCCGCTTGATAGATGAGAAGATGTACTGGCACATGATGGTCAACGACAATGACATGACCGTGGCCCGCGGTATAGCCCTCCACAAAATGATACGCCTTGTCACCGCCTCGACAATCAACGGCGGTTACCTAAACTTCATGGGCAACGAATTCGGCCATCCCGAATGGATCGACTTCCCGCGCGAAGGCAACGGATGGAGCTACAAATACGCACGCCGCCAATGGGATCTTGTTGATCGTACCGATCTTAAATACAAGTACCTTAACGCCTTCGACAACGCCATGATCGAACTCATATCGAGTGTGTACAATTTCCAGGCCCTCCCTGTGGAAAAGCTTTGGGAAAAAGACTCGGATCAGATCCTGGCTTACGGACGCGGAAACCTCGTGTTCGTATTCAACTTCAACCCCTCTAAATCGTTCACCGACTACGGCATCCTTACGCCTCCCGGAAAATACGAAGTGGTACTCTCAACCGATGATCCCTCATTTGGAGGCTATGACAACATAGACACCGAGGTTGAGCATTTTACCCTCTCTGATCCATTGTATGCGCCCATCGACCGCGAGTGGCTCAAACTTTACATCCCTGCACGCTCCGCCATGGTGCTCCGGAAAATGCCGGCACGCAAGCCTCGCGCGCGCAAGTCTGCCGAAACAACCGCCACCCCGGCAAAACGCACAGCCAAAGCTCCCGCCAAGAAACGTACTACCAAGAAAAAAGATGAGTAAGTAATAGGACGAGGCTGTACGGAGCTCCTGAAACGGAAGTGAGCAATACTTTTTTCAAATCACTTCATAGTCAAAAATGCGCATGTAATGTGGATTATTTGAAAAAAATCTGCTATTTTTGCATAAATTTACCGTAGGATGAAAGTTAAGATACATAGAGAAGGGACCAACATACTCATCATCTTGATGTGTATGCTATTGGTCATCAACGCCTTGGCCTGGCTATTCATACGCCCCGAGGTGATCCCTATCGTATTCTCTTCCGTTTCAGCCATACTCTATCTTCTGGTCCTGAACTTCTTCCGCTCTCCCCGCCGCACTTTCACAGGCAATCGCGACAGGGTTGTGGTTTCATCTGTCGACGGTAAGGTTGTGGCACTTGAACGCACCTACGAGCCTGAAGTTCTGAAATGCGAGGTCATTCAGCTCTCCGTATTCATGACCATATTCAATGTCCATGCCAACTGGTTTCCGGTTGACGGCACAGTTGAGCTGGTTCGGCATCACCCCGGCCGTTTCCTCTCGGCCTACTTACCCAAGTCGAGTACTGAAAACGAGCGCTCCACAGTGGTAATCCGCACCCCCGACGGACGTCGCGTACTCGTGCGCCAGATTGCGGGCGCAGTGGCCCGACGGATTGTGACTTACGCCGAGCCGGGCGAGGAGGCCAACATAGAGGACCACATGGGCTTCATCAAATTCGGCTCACGTGTTGACATTTATCTGCCGCTCGACACTGAAATCTACGTAAAAATCGGCGACCACACCGTAGGCGGCATCACTGAAGTGGCACGCCTGGCACCGATCAGTAAAAAATAGACTCACTCAACCTCGATTTCCATGCTTACCCGCGTCAAAAACAGCATACCCAACACCATAACCTGCCTCAACCTCCTCTCCGGAGCCATAGCATGCATCTTCGCATTCCATTATAACGAAACATTTGGCTCTCTCGTTG
Organism: uncultured Muribaculaceae bacterium; assembly: GCA_910589095.1. Lineage (GTDB taxonomy): Bacteria > Bacteroidota > Bacteroidia > Bacteroidales > Muribaculaceae > Paramuribaculum. Next base: position 7,869 of record CAJUSN010000020.1, on the reverse strand, counting down.
GCTATCAATGGGCGTTTATCTGCATCGGCGCAGCCGCACTGTTTGATTTCTGTGATGGCGCTTCGGCACGGCTGCTCCATGCCTACTCCGACCTTGGAAAGGAATTGGATTCGCTCTCAGATCTGGTAAGTTTTGGGCTGGCTCCTTCGCTCATCCTTTTCAACACCATCAACTATTTCAACACCGGCTCAGCCTCGGAAATCACACCCTGGGCTTTCGCTGCTCTTTTCATCCCCGTTATGGGGGCGCTCCGACTGGCTAAATTCAACATTGACACACGTCAAACCACATCTTTCATAGGCCTTCCCATTCCCGCTTGCGCCATTTTCTGGATCGGTCTCGTGGGCTGGCTTCACCGTACGGAAGCATTCAACAACTACATCGTTGCCGCCATCATAATCCTTATGGCACTCATGATGGTGAGCGGAGTCAGAATGTTCTCGCTTAAATTCAAGAACTTCCAGTTCCGCGAGAACTTCCGTCGTTACATGCTCATCCTTGCAGCCGTGCTCTTCGTCATAAGCGAAGGCATAAGCGGACTTGCTTGGACCATTATCTTCTACATCCTTGTGTCGGCCGTGACACGTAAGGATGCTTGAACATTTTCGTGTTCCTGAACCTTTATAACATGCTGGCTTTTATACTCTTCTTACTTATACTTTTTGTTGTCTGGCCGCTCCTGCGCTTCGGTTGGACCATATATCGCGTGCGCCGTCAGTACAACGATACCGTCAACCGCGCCCGTCAAGCAGCCCGTGAGGCTGAAGCCACCCGCCGCTCAGGGGGCTGGGCATCGCCCCGCAGGAAACCGTCTAAAAAAGTTCGCCCCGATGAGGGCGAGTACGTGGAATGGGAGGAGATTACAGAATCCACCACTACCGAAACCACAGACCACGGCGAACACCGCAAAACCTCATCCACATCAACCTACTTCACCGAACGCATCTCCGATGCCGAATGGGAAGACGTGAAGGAATAATACCGGCCACACATAATTCAACCCGCTATGGACAATTACGTTCCTCGTCTTTACGATTTTCTACGCCGGCTTGACCAAAACAACAATCGCCCATGGTTTCAAGCTCATAAAGAAGAGTTTGATGAACTTCGCTCGCTGTGGTGTGCCGATCTTGACCGCGTCATATCAGCCATGACTCAGTGGGAGCCCGGCATGGCAAGCCAAAGTGCCAAAACCGCAGCCTACCGCATATACCGCGACACCCGCTTCTCAGCCGACAAATCTCCCTATAAGGCATATTTCTCGGCCGCCTTCTCCCCTTTTGGCCGCAAAAGCGAAAAAGCCGGATTTTATCTTGAAATGTCGCCGCTCGCAACCCACGAGGCCGGACTCTACGGAGGGTTATGGTGCATTGAACGCCCAATGCTCAATAAACTCCGCAACGCAATTGTGGACAATATCGAGGAGTGGGAAGAGATTGTAAACTCACCGCAGATGCTCCGCGACTTCCCCCAATGGTGCAGCACATCGCTGAAAACCATTCCCAAGGGATGGGATCGCAACCACCCCCAGGCATTTTACCTGCGCATGACCAATTACGGTAAGTTTCACCCCTGCTCCGAATCATTTTTCTCCGACCCGGCATGGCCCGAACGCACTGCGGAACTTTTCCACACCCTAAAGCCGCTATGCGATTTTCTCAACTACTCCATGGATGAAGAGATCTAAAAAATCTCTATCCTGCAGCTCCAGCGCTTATTTATTAGCTATTTTTAACACCACAGGCGTCATTTTCGCCCACTCCCGTGCGTAACTTTGTGAAAAATTCCACGCACAGATGAAACGCATCTCTTTTCTCATAATTTTCTGCCTCATGGCCATGGTCATGACAGCTGCTGTAACGGTAGGCGCCGAGCGCACCGACCTGTATCTCTCCGCGCTCCAAGGTAAACGTGTGGCTCTCCTGAGCAACCACACCGGCCTGGTGAACGGCGGAAAGGAGCACACTCTTGACATGCTTCTGCGCAATGGCGTAAACGTCACAACAATCTACTCACCCGAACATGGATTCCGAGGCACAGCCGATGCCGGAGCCCACGTCAAAAGCTCAGTCGATGCAAAAACCGGTATCCCCATAGCTTCGCTTTATGATGGCAAATCCTCAGCTGCAAAAGCCGCACAGACGGTCAGCAAATATGACGTAATTATCTGCGACCTGCAGGATGTAGGAACCCGATTCTACACCTATTATGTCACGATGCTCAAGCTCATGGAAACGGCCGCTGCCAACGACAAAGAGTTTATAGTACTTGACCGTCCCAACCCGATAGGAATGATGGTTGACGGTCCGGTGCTTGACATGTCCCTGAAATCAGGCGTGGGCGCCTTACCCATACCCGTGGCACATGGTATGACCCTTGGCGAGCTCGCCCAAATGATAAACGGCGAAGGTTGGTTGAAAGGAGGCCGTAAAGCGAAACTCACAGTAGTGCCCTGCGACGGCTACACACACGCCACGCGCTACCAGCTGCCGGTCAACCCCTCCCCCAACCTCAAATCCATGAAAGCCATCTATCTCTACCCCTCCACTTGCTATTTCGAGGGCACGGCAATGAGCCTGGGTCGCGGAACCGCCAATCCGTTTGAAATCTACGGTCATCCGGCCATGAAGACCGGTTCGCCTCTCCCCGCCTCGCTCTCCATGGCCACCGACACCACCTTCACCCCCCTCTCAATGTCTGGCGCAGCCAATCCTCCGCTGAAAGGACAAAAATGCCGCGGGCGAAGCCTCCGATCGCTGTCCGATGACGAAATCCTTGCCCGTGGGGTGGATTTCAGCTACGTAATCGATGCCTACCGTAACACTACCCTCCCCGCCGGTAAGCAATTCTTCACTTCATTCTTCAACCTTCTCACCGGCAATTCCAACATAAGTAAGATGATACAGCAGGGCAAATCGGCTGAAGAGATCAAAGCATCCTGGGCCGATGATCTCGCCCGCTTCCGCAAGCTCCGCTCTCGTTACCTTCTTTACCCTGAAAAATAATCCGATGACTCCAACCATAGTAATTATCACCATTGCCGTTTATTTCGCACTTCTGCTCGGGGTGGGACGGCTGGCCGCACGCCGAACGGACAACTCCACCTTCTTCACCGGCGGCCGCCGAATGCCGTGGTACCTTGTGGGCATAGCCATGATCGGCGCATCCATTTCCGGCGTCACTTTCATTTCCGTTCCTGGTATGGTGGCGGCAAAAGGCTACTCCTATCTACAGATGGTTCTCGGTTTCATCGTGGGCTACATCATCATAGCCATGGTACTTGTGCCGGTGTTCTATAAGCGTAACCTCGTGAGCATCTACGGCTACCTCCAACAACGATTCGGCCAGGGAGCCTATAGGTCCGGAGCCTGGATGTTTTTCATCTCCAAGATATTGGGAGCATCGGTCCGGTTCTTCGTGGTGTGTGCAGTACTTCAGCTCCTGGTGTGCCACCCCTTGGGCATTCCGTTTGAAGTCAATGTATTGGTCACCATTGCCCTCATCTGGCTCTACACTGCCGGTGCCGGCGTCAAAGCCCTCATCTGGACCGATGTAATAAAGAGTCTCTGTCTGATTCTCTCCGTTGTGCTGTGTATCATCTACATTGCCCGCTATTGTGGCATTGAATTCACGCAGATACCCTCAGCAATATTCTCCCACTCTACCGCGCGCATGTGGCATTTCGACGACCCCATGGCCGGCTCCTATTTCTGGAAGCAATTCATTGCAGGCGTCTTCATGGCCATAGCCACAAACGGGCTCGATCAGGACATGATGCAACGCAATCTCGCCTGCCGCGACTCGGCCTCATCCCGAAAAAACATGATTTTCAGCGGCGTGATGCAATTTTTTGTGATTGCACTGTTTCTCATGATGGGCACGCTCCTAATGGTGTTCGTGGACACCACCGGCATGGAGATGCCTGAGAAATCTGACGAACTATTCGGAATGGTGGCCACACATCAATCCATGCCGGTTGTAATTGGCGTGCTGTTCGTTGTAGGGCTCATCTCGGCGGCTTACTCCGCAGCCGGCTCAGCACTCACCTCGCTTACCACATCATTTACCATCGACATTCTCGACGCTCCGCAGCGCTTCGGCGACAACGCTCCCCGTCTTGCCCGCATAAGAAAAAGCGTGCATGTGATAATGTCGCTTCTCATGGGCGCCATCATCATAGTGTTCTACAGATTGAGCACTGACGATGCCATTTCGGCCGTCTATACCCTCGCATCCTACACCTACGGCCCCATCCTCGGGCTCTTTGCCTACGGCCTGTTCACCTCGCGAACCGTAGCAGATCGCTTCGTGCCCTGGGTTTGTGTGGCAGCTCCGCTTGCATCGTGGGCTATCCAATGGACACTCGACACCTATTGCGGCTACCGTACAGGCTTCGAGCTTCTGCTCATAAATGCCCTTGTCACAATGGCAGGTCTTCATATCCTTTCACTAAAATCATCCACGCGATATGTCGAAGAATCTGTTTAACCGCTACATCTGGATCGTCGACACCATACGCCGACATGGCTCCATAACCCGCGAGGAGCTCTGCCGATTGTGGCAAAAATCTTCGGTGAGTGACGGGGAACCGTTGGCACGACGCACATTTTACAACTACCGCAACGCCATTGAAGAGCTTTTCAAAATCAACATTGAATGTAACCGATCCACATTCGAGTACTACATCGAAGGGGGCGACACACGCTCGGAAAGCGTTACGGACTGGATGCTCAACACCGCTTCGCTGAGTAATGCACTGACCGACGCGCGCGAAGTGTCATCGCGCGTGTTTCTCGAAGATGTCCCCTCAGCCCGCCAATTCCTCTCGCCTGTAATAGCGGCAATGAAGGAGTATAAGACCATCCAGTTCGGCTACAGTCCGTTCTCTCGTACCGGGGCCCCAAAACCGGTGGTACTCGAACCTTACTTTCTGAAAATTTTCAAGTTGCGATGGTATGTCACCGGTCGCAATGTTAAAGAAAATGTCATAAAAACCTATGCCCTTGACCGCATGAGCTCGCTCTGCGTCCTGCAGGACACGTTCAAGGTGCCGACCGACTTCGATGCTGAAGCTTATTTCCGCGACTCGTTCGGCATTGTTTTCACCCATGGCGAAGTGCGTAAGGTAACAATCCGAGTTGATCCCCGACAAGCAAAATATTTCCGCGCATTGCCGCTCCATCACTCCCAGGAGGAGATGATCCATGACCAATATTCCATTTTCAACTATCACTTGCGGCTCACCCCCGACTTTGTGCAGGAGCTCCTCAGCTACGGACCCAAAGTCACCGTACTCGCTCCTACCGAGCTGCGTCTGATGATGATCAACAACATCAAGCAATCACTCGATAATTACAACCAATCATAAAATCATTATTTCATGAGCTCCAATTTCCATTCTTTTCATGCACCATTCAAATTGCTGCTTCTCTTACTTTCATTACACATTTCTTTAAATGCCTCAGGAGGTTTGTTGGGGGGCATAAGCAATGTTAAATACTATAATTCTGGTGCGCCGATAGATATGTTCGAAGTCACATTTTGGGGTAATTCCGTCCAGGGAATCACATTCTCCACCACACCTCAAAACACCTATACACCACAAGTTTATGAAGATAATGACAAATACACCGTTTTTTATCTGCAAAACTACAATTACCTTTATACTTTTAAATTCTACAAGGACCCTGACGGAATGTTGAAAACAAGAAGTATGGTCTACAAATACTATTTCAACGGGAACTGCCTACAGACAACAACATATTATCCTCAAAAGTCCGGCTCCACGAAAAAAAACGGTAAAAGTTCATCGGGCGGCTATTATGCGCCTCCAGCCAATAACGGTTCTAATTCCGGCTCCGGCTCTTCTGGTTATTCCACATGTCGCATTTGCGGGGGAAGCAAAACTTGTACGAGCTGCCACGGCAATGGTGGCGAATGGCGTGAGACCGGATATTACACAGGAAGCGGCTCCAAGTCATGGATTGCATGCCCTTCTTGCAATGGCTCAAAAAAATGTTTTAACTGCCGCGGAACCGGCCGTCAATAAATAAATCTCCGCTTCATTTGACCAATTATGAGAATTGATATTATAACAGTTTTGCCCGAGATGCTCGTGTCGCCCCTCGGTTGCTCCATTCTGAAACGTGCCGTTGATAAAGGTTTGGCCGAAATCCATATACACAATCTGCGTGATTACACCACCAACAAACACCGCAAGGTCGATGACTACCCCTTTGGAGGTGAGGCAGGAATGGTAATGCAGGTAGAGCCTATTGACCGCTGCATATCGGCCCTCAAGGAGCAGCGCAATTACGATGAAGTGATTTTCACATCCCCCGACGGCGAGCAGTTCACTCAGCCCATGGCCAACAGCATGTCGATGCTCGACAACATCATTATTCTCTGCGGCCACTATAAGGGCATAGACTACCGCGTGCGTGAACATCTCATCACCAAGGAGATTTCAATCGGCGACTATGTGCTCACTGGCGGCGAGATACCGGCAGTGGTCATAACAGATGCCATAGTCCGATTGATTCCTGGTGTGCTCGGCGATGAACAGAGCGCCCTCTCTGACTCCTATCAGGACAATCTGCTGGCTCCGCCGGTCTACTCCCGTCCCGCTTCCTACCGCGGATGGGACGTGCCCCCGATTCTTCTCTCCGGCCACGAGGCCAAGATTGCCGAATGGCGCCATGAGCAGGCATTGGAGCGCACACGCCGATTGCGCCCCGACCTGTTGGACTGATTTTTCGGCCCTCAAAAAGCAAGCAAACGCTGAATTATTCGTAACTTTACACTCCGAAAACTGAGAAACTGTTTAGATTTGAACGGTTTCTCAGCAAATATTTCCGGCGTAAACATTACTTCCAACCTCCAATTCTGTCATTTATGGCCAAAAAAGTGGTGGAAACACCTCTGATGAAGCAATACTTCGAGATGAAGCAAAAACACCCCGACGCCGTGCTGCTGTTCAGGGTGGGCGACTTCTACGAAACTTTTTGCGACGACGCCATCACCGCATCCGAGATTCTCGGCATAACTCTCACACGCCGTGCCAACGGCTCCGCTCAGTCAGTTGAACTGGCCGGCTTCCCTCATCATGCGCTCGACACTTACCTCCCAAAGCTGGTAAGGGCGGGCAAGCGTGTGGCCATCTGCGAACAGCTCGAGGACCCGAAACTGACCAAAAAACTGGTTAAGCGCGGAATCACCGAGCTCGTTACCCCGGGTGTGGCCGTCAACGACAACATTCTTGACCATAGGGAAAACAACTTCCTGGCAGCCATACACACGGGCCGAAACATATGGGGCGTGGCGTTCCTTGACATTTCAACCGGCGAGTTCCTCGCCTCTGAAGGAACTCCCGATCATGTGGAGAAGCTGCTTGCCAAGTTCTCACCGAAAGAATTACTCGTGGAGCGCGGCAAAAAAAAGGAGATGGAACAGGCGCTCGCCACCCGTTATCTGACTTTTGAGCTCGACGACTGGATTTTCAACGAACCCACTGCCCGCGAACGCCTCATGAAACAGTTCGGTACCGGCTCGCTCAAAGGCTTCGGAGTGGATTCCCTCTCGGCAGCAATCGTGGCAGCCGGCGCCATAATCCATTATCTCGACATAACAAACCACACCCACACCTCCCATATCACGTGCCTCAACCGCATCGAGGAGGATAAATATGTGCGTCTGGATGATTTCACCATTCGCAATCTTGAGTTAGTCGACTCTATGTCCCACGACGGAAAGAGCCTTCTTCAAGTGCTTGACCGCACTGTCAGCCCTATGGGTGCGCGTCTGCTGCGCCGATGGCTCCTGTTCCCGCTCAAGGATGCTGAAGCTATAAACTCGCGCCTTGATGTGGTG
>CAJUSN010000019.1 GCA_910589095.1 uncultured Muribaculaceae bacterium | reverse complement strand
TCCCAACTCTCCGGGGCGTATCTCCTCCACAACCTCGGCCTTGCGGCCAAGAAGCGCATCCATACCGGTCCGCGCCTCATGCTTGCGTCCACGCCATGAATCGGCATACCATCGCTTCATCAACGGCACACATGCAAAATAAGCCACAACGGCTGCCACAGCCAGCACTGCCACTTGCCATGGCAAGGGCAAACCGAAAAGCGACGCCACCATGGCTCCCAAGCATCCGGCTGCCAGGCAGAAGGTCCAAACCCATTGCGTTATCACTTCAGCCACAACAAACAGCGCGGCCACAACAATCCATAAAATCCATGTGTCCATAAGCATCACTATTTTTCACAAATATAGGACTTTTCCCCCACATACTCAAACAGAAAAATTGAAATCCTTCCAAATAAATTTGGGTAATAGGATTTTTAGCCGTAACTTTGCCAAAGCAACACGCAACAGGACACTTTGATAGAATAACATCGGCTCCCTGCGCCCGATAGTGGGCAGGAAGCGTTGATTGCGGAATCTCAGCCGGACAGCGGTTATGGGATTCCCAAATTTTTTCTTTGGCTGCCCGTTGCATTTATTGTTGCCCAAATTTCACAATCAACTGAATATTAATTAATAAATCACAATAGTACCATGCCTATTACTTACATGACAAAGGAAGGCTACAAGAAAAAAATGGAAGAAATAGCCTACCTCGAATCAGTTAAACGCCCTGAAATTTCCCGCGCCATTGCTGAGGCTCGCGACAAAGGCGACCTTTCGGAAAACTCCGAATACGACGCCGCTAAGGAAGCCCAGGGTATGCTTGAAATGAAAATAGCCCAGCTCAAGGACATCCTGGTGAGCTGCCGTATAATCGACGATAGCAACCTTAACAATGAAGAGGTGCAAATCCTCAACAACGTGACCATCAAAAACGTGGCCAACGGCATGCAGATGACCTATACCATTGTGGCCGACTCCGAAGCCAATCTCAAAGAGAAGAAAATCGGCTCCAGCACCCCCATCGCTCAAGGTCTTTTAGGCCATAAGCTCGGCGAGATTGTTGAAATCAAGGTTCCAGCCGGCCTTATGAAATTTGAAATCGTTAAAATCGACTTCTGATGGCATCTGTTTTCTCACTCATCGTGGCCGGGGAAATCCCCTGCTACAAAGTGGCCGAGGATGAAAACCATCTCGCATTCCTCGACATCAACCCCGTTGCACCCGGCCACACCCTCGTCATTCCGAAGCGTGAAGTAAACTATCTGTTCGATCTGCCCGATGAGGAATACGTCGCCCTCGAGCTGTTTGCCAAGCGTGTGGCACGCGCCATTGACGCGGCTATGCCCTGCAAGCGTGTGGCCGAAGCCGTGATTGGCCTTGAAGTACCACATGCCCACATCCACCTTGTGCCCATAAACACCGAAGGCGATCTTGACTTCCATAAAAAAACCGAACTTTCAGGCGACGAGATGAAATCCATTGCAGCACGCATAGCCGAGAAATTCTGACAACATCTCCATTCGCATATACCTTACATAGCAACGGCCGCTTCCCCCAATAAGGAGAGCGGCCGTTGTCATATCTGTTACTCTGCTACTACGACTAAGGCGGTGTCAAAATTCTTTGGCACACCGCTGTTATATCCTCTTAGAAACTGTTTAAATTTATTCTAAAAAAAGATTTAAATACTTCTTTTCAGTAATTTTGAGCGTCTTTCCGGTTGTTTCAGCCAAGTTTCATCAGTCACGATGCCCGCATCGCTCCTTTTTCAACTTGCTGAAACACCTCGAAAATCCTTCTCAAAATTCTCTGAAAATAAATTTAAACAGTTTCTTAGAAATCGGTGAAAGCAAGCGGCAATAGCGACTTCACGGACTGAAGTTTGTAAATCACATCCTGGCCGGCAAGCAAAACAGGCACATTTGCACCGGCAAGCGTCTCGTACTCAAGCAAAGCTTGCCGGCAAGCACCGCAAGGGGAAATAGGCTCCGTCACAAACTCGCCATCAGTGCCTCGTGCAGCAATAGCCATCTCCACGAATTTCGCATCGGGATATTGCGCATGGGCATAGAAACAAGCTGAGCGTTCCGCACAAGTACCTGACGGATAAGCCACATTCTCCTGATTTGCCCCGGTGACAATCTCACCATTGGAAAGCGCTATTGCCGCACCTACACAAAAGCGACTGTAAGGCGCATAGGACTTGGAGGTCATCTCACGGGCTCGTGTCACCAGGGTTTGTTCAAGAGGTGTGAGTTCTTCAAACTCCAACACCTCCACTGCTATTTTTATCTCTTTCGTTTTCATGGTCAATTACACTTCGTCACTTCACAGGTTCATTCTGCTGAGGCACAGGAATCACTTTCAGGCGCTCGCCACCTTCCGGATCATTGACAATGGCTCTGAAATAGCGCTCATCATCATATCCTCCAAATTTAGGTGATGCCGGCATTCCCTCGGGCGTACGCGCAAATGTGCCGTCTTCATTCTCTTTCTTGATGTTACCGTCAAGATATTTAACCAGCAGGCGTTCGCCGAGCTTACGATACTCCTGAGTGCATTTCTTTGACCAATCAGCACTGCGTTCGCGCAGAAGCTTCTTTCCCGCCTCAGCCTCGAGATAAGGCACCTCGCGATAAAGAATCTCCACCTCCTGCTCAATCGAATCCTCAAGCGCCGATTGAACCTTACGGATGTCGGGTATCATCTGCGAGTAGCGGTTGTAAGCTTGGTTTGCAACAAAATTAGTCACCCAAAATGCAGCGTCCCAGCTCAAATTGAGAAGATCTCCGTTGCCCTCGCGGTACTCGTATGGCACTTCAGTCAAGCAGCAGTACATGGGCACGTACACACTTGTGTTGGCATCATCCACTCCAAACCAAAGTACACCGCGCATTGCCTCCGGAGCCTTGGCATTAAGCTGAGCCACCAACGAGAATCCGGTCTGCTGAGTGGCTATGGCACGTTCATGTGTATATTCCACGCTGTCCACCGTGAATGTCATGGGGCGCCAGCGGTAAGGCACCTTGAACGGCCCGGCACCCACATCCTTGGTCATGTCCAGCGGTGTACCTTCGAAGTGGTCGCGCATCATCCATTTCATATCGTTGGCGGTTAGTTTGCGGGCCGGTTTCACCCACAGCGGCATTGGCTCACCCTCCCCTTTCAAAATCCAGGGCAGATACTTGTCCATACCTGTGGCAAAACGGTTGTAGAACGACCACACACGGGCATCACATCCGCGCAGCGCGCCCATATCATACTCGGCATAAGCGCGAGAGAAGGAGAAATCCTCATCCTTGCCATTAAAATAGCCTTTTTTACGGGCAAACTTGATAACATCAGGCGAATAGATGGTCTCCTTATTCTTATCCTTCAGTGGGAAGGTGTGGATACGGCTATGGTTGGCATGGCCGGAAATATATCCGTCAGGCACCCGGCGCGCTACCCAAACGGCGCCTTTTTCCTCTTTTCCTTTCCCTATCATCTCCATTACCCACACTTCGTTAGGATCGGCAATGGTGAACGATTCGCCTTCGCTTGCATATCCGTACTTATCCACCAGATCAGTCATCATCTTGAGAGCTTCACGGGCAGTGCGTGCGCGCTCCAATGTTATGTATATCAACGAACCGTAGTCAATCAAGCCGGATCCGGCAAGTTCATGTCGGCCACCCCAAGTGCTTTCGGTAATGGCAAGCCCATGTTCGTTCATGTTGCCTATGCGGGTGTATGTCACCGGAGCTTCCGGAATTTCACCAAGGCGCTTACCTGTGTCCCACTCAATCACCTCACGCATGGCACCCTTCGGATTCGTGGCGCCTGCCTTATGATAAAGTTCGCCGTAGAGTGTGTGGGAATCGGCGGCATAGGTAACGAGAGCCGAACTATCGGCCGTTGCTCCGGGTGTTGCAATTAGCCCGGTACAGGCCAGTGCTCCGGATGCCGCCTGAAGCATGGCCATTGATGTCAATATGTTTTTGATTTTCATGTTTTGTATTTATGGCAGTTAATAGTCCCAAATAGCGTTAACTGATTTTTTCTCTTTGAATATCTGCTCCTTGTCATCTACCCTGTATCGCACCGCAAGAGCATCGGAGTCAGGATTATAGCTTATTTCAAATTCAGTCGTGCCGCAATTATGCGCTTGACACGCCATTGTGTGAAAATTCCACGACGTGAATTCAATCGGTGTCTCAACATCAAAATTCTTCACCATGAAATTGTATCTTTTAGCTCCAAGCAAAGCCACCAGACGATTCTTCACAGCCGGGACGGTGAGCAGGTTGATATCAAATGGATATTTTCCAATGCCGTTTTGAAACACTGATTTGACCGTTGACCGTGCAGACTTTGAACTGGCCGCAACCGGTACCGGCTCATTCGTCCGGGTCGCCTGAGACATTTGCGTCCCCAAAGCAAGTGCACACAAAACCACAAGCAGTATCTTTTTCATGATTCACAAGCAGTATCTTTTTCATGATTATAGTAAGTGTTGAGATTGATTTGTAATTGCAAAAATACACAAATCCACCGAGTTTTGCAACAGACTGCCAAATCACTTCAAATATTCGGGCCTACATATCTCATGCGGTCCCATTTAGGTGCATACAGGTTAAAAGAACGGGTGGCCGTGTACTTACACAGCCACCCGTATTATTTAATCCCTGAAAGGGAATCTAGATCAGCGCAGAGCGCACTTTGCAGAATGGGCACGACCGGCACATACGGCATTGACCACTACCACCGACTGCGACGGGCGGTTAACCTCAAAGCAATCCTCAGTGCCTTCTGCTGTTGCAACCACTCGCCCTTCTATGTCCGATACAAGGATGCGCTTGTTGACACCTATGGTTCCGGGCACACAGATACGCAGTTTGTCACCAAGGTCGGCAACGGTCATTTGGTCTACTGCATCAGCTGCCACCGCATCCACTGCGCCCATGGTTTGTTTGGACAGACGCACAACCTTGGTGGCATGAGCCTCGATGGAGGGGAATTCAATCGAGCCGGTAGCAGATTCCATGTCGGCGCGGTTAGCAAGGTCACGCACATTATACATGGCTGTTGGGTCAAGCGCTGAGATATCTGAGAAGTCAACCGTGAACGACTGGGTGGCATCACTCATATTCAACACAGCCACGGCCACATCGCCATTCTCAAGATCCTTGAAATAGAGCTGAACCTGATTACCATCCTGATATACGAACTCGGCAGCCTGTCCCATACGGTCCTGATTTATGGCTATAAGCTCTGGATTGGTCATCAGTTCAAGATCCTCATCAGTAATTGATTTGCGCAGGTCAAATGAAAGAGTGAGAGGCGATCCCCACATACACCACATGGCAAACTGTGTACGATACTCCGTCATTGTCATACCGGCTTTTTGGACCAGGTCGTTGGAGCTTTTTCCTGTTCCGTGGATACCCACGCACATCATGTCGGCATCATTGAAGCGGTTCACTCCATGATAGGGCCACAGATCCTTCATGCCGGCCACGCTCTGAACCATACCGATACCGTTGCTCACACCTACCCATCCGTCGCGGGTATCGTAAGTTGAACGCCAGCAGGTGGCTCCGGTTTCCGGGGCCCATTTCCAAGGCTCGCGCACACCCCATTCACACATGTAGAACAGTATGGTACGTCCTGAGTTTTTCAATGCGTCGCCCATGGCTTTGTAACGTTGTTTGCAGGTGGCAAGGTCAGAAGGCGCGTTGCAATAGTCATATTTCAGCAAGTCAACGCCCCATTCGGCATATTGATTGGCATCAATGGTTTCATATCCGTATGAACCGAACGCACTGGCACAGGTCATCGTGCCTCCATCGGAATAGATACCGAACTTAAGGCCCTTTTCATGCACGTAGTCAGCGCACACTTTCATACCGTTAGGGAATTTCGTTGGGCTGGGAAGCGGCTTGTTCGTTCCTGATTCACGTGAAGATGCATGCCAAAGGTCATCGATTACCAGATAATTGTAACCGGCATCCTTCAAGCCCTGCGAAACCATTGCATCGGCCACTGTCTTTATCACAGATTCGGAAATCTGATCTTGCACCACATTCCAGCTGAGCCAACCCATGAAAGGCACGGGCTGTTCAAGATTGGAGCTAACGGTGAGAGAAATAGGTATCTCATCAGTCGACCCGTCAAGCGTCAGAAGAGCGGTATAACTGTATTCACCTTCTGTGTCAATGACTCCCTCAACGAGCTGACGACGCTCGTTCCATTCAAGACCAGCCGGCAGATCCTTTACCGAGATAATGGCATCGGGATTGTTTGAACGGAGTTTGTGCATGAATTTCACTCCGGGCTGAGAGAACATCACAGTCGCGCAGTTAAGACTGCCGCCCATACCGTCCTCCGTCACAATCATCGGACGAGTTGAGTTCTGCTCAACGTAGTAGAAGTAAGCGTTGGCAATATCAAAATGGTCACATGAATTGCCACCAAGCCCTTCCGGAGCCTCTATGATGAGATACTTGTAGGAGCTCAAATCATCTATATCAATGGTTACTGGCTGCTGGTTCTGTCGCACTGTGCCGGTGGCAAACACCGTTTCCGAACCATCCTGCTTGACGAGTTTTACTGAATAGTCACACACTCCGTATGTGCTCTGATAGCGACAGTCGGGTATCACCTCATCATCAATACCCAGAACACAGTGGAATTTGGTCACTGCACCGTTGAGTTTCACATTCACCTTCGCAGTAGCATGTGCGCCGACTCCGCTCAGATATGTGATACCTTTCATTATCAGCGCATTGCCGTCAATACTTTTATTAGCTTTGACCGTACCCCAGCCGTTTGTAATATTCGTGATTTCAAGCGAGCTCAGTGGAATGATCTCCTCACCATTTTCGCCCACTTCAGGTAATTTCACTTTGGTTGGATCCTCCGTTTCCGTGGGATACATATCTGATTCCGTCACAGTCACAGGCTTACTGCCGGTGTAATTAAAACGGGCATCGGCCCACACGCAGTGATCCGCCCAAGGCTGAGCCCCGTCATCATACTCAAGCACCAGATAATCGTAGCCTGCGATATTCGTATCAAGCACTTTCACTCCGTCAGCACCACTCGAACGTGTAAGCGTTCCGGTTGCAACCACTGATGCAGCTTTATCTTTATAGAGTGTCACCGTGTAGTCAACTATACCATGTTCAGCCTTCAAGTCAGCGTCATCGTCCACACCAAGAACGGCATGGAACGTGGTGGCTCCGTTAATCTTTATCACAGCCTTGGAGGGTGCGTGAGTTCCCACACCGCTCATATATCTCACCCCTTTTAACACGATTGGGTCATCGGACTGAGTGTTGGTGGTTAGGTTCGCTCTAACTCCGGTTTTGCCATCATCTTCAAAAAATGTGATGTTTGAAAGATCGAGCTCACTCATCTGTACAATTCCACTCCCGGTGGTGGCTTCCACAGTGGAGGTATAGCTCGCGGCTTTGCCCGCAAGTGACCCGGCCACCGCCATAGCCATTGCTAAGATAATGTGTTTGATTTTCATGATACAAAAATAATGATTGTAAGTTAATTGAGGGCAAAATTAATAAATTCCCCCCCCCCATTTTCTGTTAATTTGTGTTAATTAACATTTTCATTACCTCACTTAGAAACTGTTTAAATTTATTTTCAGAGAATTTTGAGAAGGATTTTCGAGGTGTTTCAGCAAGTTGAAAAAGGAGCGATGCGGGCATCGTGACTGATGAAACTTGGCTGAAACAACCGGAAAGACACTCAAACATTACTGAAAAGAAGTATTTAAATCTTTTTTAGAATAAATTTAAACAGTTTCTTAATCGGTTGCAGCAATCAATTTTATAACGTAAATTTGCCGTATGATTAAAAAGCTACTGATTTCATGCGTGTTGGCAATTGCTGCATCCTCTGCCTCGGCAATAGGTGATGCCGCTCTTGACAGCCTCATGGAAAGAATTTCCCCCGGTCTTTCCTCAAAAGTTGTAATGCAATTGACTCCGGCCGACAAGAACTATTTCCGCATTGACTCAACTCATGGAAAAGTTCGCATAACGGCCGACAACAGGGTGAGTGCAGCCACCGGTTTACACTGGTACCTTAAACAGATTGCGGGCGTGCATCTTTCTTGGGATTGCATGACGCCTGCTCTACCCGACACTCTCCCGTTGCCCCACACAAGCATTACGCGGACCACAGATATCCGCTTCCGCTACTATTTGAATTACTGCACCCACTCCTATTCCATGGCCTTCTGGGACAAGCAGCGGTGGCAGCGCGAAATCGACTGGATGGCCCTGCACGGCATAAACGCACCTTTGGCCATGACGGGGATGGATGCAGTTTGGGATGCAACGCTACGCCGTTTGGGCTATCCCGAAGAAAAAATCGATTCATTTATCGCCGCGCCCGCCTATCAGGCATGGTGGCTCATGAACAATCTTGAAGGTGAAGGTGCTCACATGGATCGCCCTCAGCTTGAACGACAGGCCAATCTCCAGCGATTCATTCTCAGCGCCATGCGCCGGCTCGACATTGAACCGATACTACCCGGCTACTCCGGAATGGTCCCCCACGATGCACGCAGTGTACTGGGCCTTGAGGTTGCGGATCCGGGTGAATGGTGTGGCTACCGCCGCCCCGCATTCCTCACCCCCACCGACTCGGCGTTCTCGTCCATTGCGCGCACCTATTACGAGGAGCTCACTCGGCTTTACGGGCCAGCCAAATATTACAGCATGGACCCCTTCCACGAAGGTGGGAACACCGAAGGAGTTGACCTTGGTGCCGCAGCCCGCGCCATAGCCCACGCCATGGAGGAGGCCTCTCCGGGGAGTGTTTGGGTTATCCAAGGGTGGCAGGAAAACCCTCGCGCCGAGCTGCTGGACGCTGTTGACTCTTCTAAAATGATTGTGCTGGATCTCCACGCCGAGACGGCCCCTCAGTGGAGCAGCCGCGGACATCTCGGCCACCCCTGGGCTTGGTGCATGCTTCTCAATTTCGGCGGTAACGTGGGCCTACACGGAAAGATGGCCCACGTGATGGAGAGCTTCCACGCAGCTGTGAACTCCCCGGTTCCTCCTGTCGGAATAGGCCTCACCATGGAGGGTATTGACAACAACCCCGTCATGTATGAACTTGTAAGCGAATTGCCATGGATGGACGGCTCATGCGATTGGAAGGAGTGGCTGCAGCGGTTTGTGTCTTACCGTTATGGCAACCGCCACTCGGAAAGCGCCACGGCTGCCTGGCAGCTCCTCGCACAGTCAATTTATGGTGCCGGCGGGGCAAACCGTCAGCAAGGCACAACCGAATCTCTCTTCTGTGCACGTCCTTCCGACAATCCGGCAAATGCTTCCACTTGGGCCAACGCTGAGCCATATTATAAAAGCACCGACGTTCTGGATGCGGCTGCGCTTTTAGCTGCCGCCGCACCCGAGCTCGCTTCAAATCCCCACTACCAATATGACCTTGTCGACATCACGCGCCAGGCCGTTGCTGAAGCCGGCCGCTTAGAGGCTGCCCGATTTTCGGAAGCGGCCACCAATGGTGACAGTGCCGCATACCGACATGCGTCCACAAGATTTCTCAATCTCATCATGCTTCAGGACTCACTGCTCTCCACTACTTCCGATTTCCGCCTGGGTTCATGGACTGAGGCCGCCCGGAAGGCTGCAGCTTCACCCCAAATGACCGAGGAGATGGAGCGCGATGCACGCCGACTCATCACCACATGGGGCTCCCGCAACGCCTCAGAACAGGGAAAACTGCATGACTACGCCCACCGCGAATGGCAAGGCTTGCTCGCCGATTTCTACTATCCCAGATGGAAATGCTGGTTCGAGACCCGCCTCTCCAACTGGGGTCGCCCCACCCCCTCCATAGATTTTTACTCAATGGAACATAAATGGGCCGAAGAAGCCGGTCGTTATTCCTCCCGGCCTTCCGGCGACCCTGTTGCAACGGCCCTCCGCACTATTCACGCTCTGCTCCCCTACACCTCCGCAAGCACTGCTTCAGCGCCATGAAAATGAAACATTTTGGGCAAAGTTGACAACAGTTCAGCATTTTTTCAACCTAAAGGAGCCGACCTTTACAAAGTTTTTATTAAGTTTGTAAGCAGAAAAACAAATCTTACCAAAAATCATTATCATACCTCACAACTTATGAAAGAAAAAATCCAAGAGGTGTTTGCTGAAAGATTCGGCGAAAAAGGCACCCTTTACGTTGCTCCCGGACGTTTCAACCTCATCGGTGAGCACACCGACTACAATGGCGGATTCGTGTTTCCCGGAGCTATCGACAAGTTCATCATGGCTGAAATACGCCCAAACGGACTTGACGTGGTTCGAGTTTACTCCATAGACATCGATGAAGAAGTTGCTTTCGGTCTCCGCGAAGAGGATGCACCCGCACAGCAGTGGGCACGCTATATATTCGGTGTGTGCCGTGAAATAATCAAGCGCGGTGGCACAGTGAAAGGATTCGACGCAGTTTTCGCCGGAAACGTTCCTTTAGGTGCAGGACTCTCCTCATCGGCCGCTCTCGAGAGCTGTTTCGCAAACGCTCTCAACGACCTTTTCAACGACAATAAATTCCCCAAGATGGAACTTGCCAAGATCGGTCAATCAACCGAACACAACTACTGCGGCGTGAACTGCGGTATCATGGACCAGTTCGCTTCGGTCCACGGCAAGAAGGACCATCTCATGCGCCTCGACTGCCGTTCGGGCGAGTTCGAATACTTCCCCTTCAAGCTTGACGGTTATCGCCTTGTGCTGGTTGATTCCCGCGTGAAGCATGAACTCGTTGATTCGCCCTATAACAAACGTCGCGAATCATGCGAACGCGTAGCCAATACACTCGGCGTGGAAACCCTCCGCGATGCCGATATGGCTATGCTTGATGCCGCAAAAGACAAAATCAGCGAAGAAGATTACAAACGTGCAAAATACGTCATTGAAGAAAAGCAGCGCGTGCTTGATGTGTGCGATGCCCTGAACCGCGGCGATTATGACACTGTAGGCCGTTGCATGTACGGCACCCACGAAGGCATGTCAAAGCTCTATGAAGTTTCTTGTGAGGAACTTGACTACCTCAACGACGTTGCCCGCGAATGTGGCGTTACCGGTTCACGCATCATGGGTGGCGGATTTGGCGGTTGCACCGTGAATCTGGTGAAGGATGACCTCTACGAACCGTTCATCACAACCGTTAAAGCCAAATTCAACGAGAAATATGGCCACGAACCTATGATCTATCCTGTAATCGTTAGCGACGGTGCCCGCCGCTACGAGGACCAGTAAGACCTGCCATCTCATACAAATCATAAACTCCCGCGCACAGCTCCTCACTCTTGACTTGCGCGGGAGCTTTTTATTGCATTAGCCACTGCAAAATTTGCATATTTATAAATTCTGCGTTAAATTTGTGCAATAAATGTTTTAAGAAAACCACGCAAACAGACATGAACAAGCGTCAATCCCGCCTTGCTTTAATAGTCAAGATCCTTCTAAACAATTCCATCGGGAGCCAGGAGGAACTCATGGAAATACTTGAACGCAACGGCTGTACGGTGACTCAAGCCACTCTCTCGCGCGACCTTAAATCACTCCGCACATCCAAAGTCTCCACCGAGCTCGGAGGCTACCGATACGTTATAGCCGCCAACGGCACGGCCGCCGATGAAGTGGCCACCCATGCAATGAACACGGTGCGTCAGGCCGCGATCCTGTCCATCACCGTAAGCGGTTCGCTCATCATCATCAAAACCCGCAATGGCTATGCCGGAGGCGTGGCCTATGATATTGATGAAATTTCATCGCCCTACCTCCTTGGAACAATCGCAGGAGCCGACACAGTTTTTGTTGCCCTCAGCGAAAACGCTCCCCTTCCGGAAATCTACCATCTTCTGTCCGAAATCCTCCCCTCTGCTGTTATGGAAGCCGGACGTAAATTCTTTTTCAAACACTAATCTTTTCTCTCAATAAATGATACGAGCTGGTATTACCGGTGGCACCACTCGGGTGGCCGGTGAAATAATAAAGTTACTGATTAATCATCCGGATGTGGAACTTGCATGGGTCGTTGACCCCGATGCTGAAGGAGCGCTTCTCTCTGAAGTCCACAAAGGAGTGCGTGGCGAAACTTATCTAAGCTTCGTGGCTGCACCAACTGATGAAACTGATGTAATCTTCCTCTGCTTCGAGGAACCGGGCGAGGCTGAAAAATTTGTTGCCGACAATAAAATTGGTCCCGAGGTGAAACTTATTGACCTCTCGGGCGATTATCTTCAGCGAAGCACTTTTGCCGATGGCGATGACTGGATTTTCGGACTGCCTGAACTTTGCCGCAAACCTTTGGTGCGTGGAGCTACTAAAACCTCTCTGCCGCAGCCACTCACATCAGCTGTACTGCTGGCCCTCACCCCCCTTGCAAAAGAGCAGTGGCTTAAATCCGATGTCAACATCACTGCCGTTGTGGCCGAGGAGAATGCCGAGCCGGGTGAAACGCTTGCCCTTATCGACCTTGAACAGGCCGACGATATAGCCCGAGGACTCCGCTCGCTCCAACCTGACTTCGACGAGAAGCAGATGATGTTCGTAGTGGTCAACGGCGGCTGGCGTCACGGTATCTCCGTCACCATACACTTTGTAACTGACCACACTGAGCAGGAAGCTATCGACGCCTTCACCGCTTACTATGATGACCACAACTTCACCTTCCTGTCCCGTTCGCTTCCTAACCTGACGGAAGTTGCAGGCACCAACAAATGCATTATCAACGTGCAGAAGGTTGAGGAGCGACTGGTTATCACCGCTGTGATCGACGATATTGTTAAAGGCGCATCTGCCATGGCCGTGCACGACATGAATTTGCTGTTCGGTCTTCAGGAACGTGTGGGCCTGATGCTCAAGGCTCAAGCTTGATTCAGCGCCCGGTCATCTCGACCCGAATGTTAAATTTAAGATTTCATCCCTAAAGAGGTTCACATCTTTTAATCACTTTTAGCCAAAACGGAACTGACAAGAGCGCCGGAGGTTTGTTGTAAAGATAAACCGAAGGAAGAAACGCTGATAGACTGCCAACGCAGGCGGTCTGCAAGTAACATCTCTCTCTGGTTCCGGATTCGGACTGTGATTGTTAGCTCCGGAACTCTCATAAATAAATAGTTGAAACGGCAAGAATGGATCGCACTTCACAATGAGCGCGATCCATTCTTTTTTGTGTTTGCAGGATTGTAGATATGTTACCGAAGTCAGCGCTTGCGGTTACGCACGCTTCGGGTGGCCGAGGAGGTGGTGGATTTAGGCTTTGAAGCTTTTGCTTTCTTTGCTTTCACCTTGGTAGCCTTCTCTTTCTTGACACCTCGCTTGGTGGCAGATGAGCGACGGGCTGAGACCTTAGGCTGCTCTACAGCCGCTGAGTCTGTCTCGGCTGTTTCCACCACTCCGGCAGCCGCTTTCTCGCGCGCTTCCTTGGCGGCCTGCAGCTCATCAAGCGAAGGAACCCACAGTTTGCGTTCAAAATTATCAAGCGAAGCCTGTATGCTGTCGCGAGCATGCTTGAGCGACTCAGTATCCGGATACATCTGCATCATTGACTGATTACGCAGGTTGCGTGTCTTGATTATATCACCGTCATATAACCCAAGAAGGAAGTAATCATCGTAAGTGCAGGATGGCAGGTTATTGTCGTCGGTCACAAAGATGTTTTGAGTGGACATGTAGGGACGCAAGTCATCGAATTTCACCCAGAACATGGGATATTTCAGAGGCTCCATTCCCCATTCATCGGTGCGGTGAAGCACCGGACAGATGGCCTCTATCACCGTGCGGAGACGATTGGTGCGATTATCGAACTCATATCGTTCAATGATGTAATATGACAACACCTCATCGGCCGGCACTTCGGTCTCCTCAATAGTGTAACGCGGACGTTTTTCGGTACTACCCTTTGCCTGAGTGTACTCTATATGAAAACGCTCGAACACATCCTTCGGTGCAAGTACATACTTGTCGGTGAAAATCTCACGCCCGTCCAAATACTGATAAACCGTCAGCTTCCCCTCGGAGAGAAGGCGCATGATGGTGCGGAAAAGGTTCTCCTCACCGTTGAGCGGAGGTTCAGGAAAATAGAGCGGCGCATTGGCCGGTTTGGTAAGATCAAGCTGGCGATAGATCACCCTCATCCACGACAAGTCAGCGTCCGACGCTTTCGGCGTAGTCATACGCTGCTGCATACGTGTGGTGACTTCAGGATTTGCATCGCGGGAGTCGGTTTTGCGGGAGCCACGGCGCATTGTTGCGGTGCTGTTGCTTTCCTGTGCCAAGGCAATACCGGCAAAAGCAATTACAGCCACAAATGCAAGAGCTATTTTAAGAATGCTTTTCATCTCTTTTACGGATATAATGGAGTGAGAGTTGCTTATCAATTAATCATGATTTCCATGGGTGAGAGGGTGCGTTCCACACCGTCGGGGCCTTTGGCACGGATTCGCGAAATGAAGAAACGTTTGCCACGGCCAAGTCCCTTTATAGCCTGTTTCTGGCGTTCGGAGAATGAAGCTCCGGCTGATACCTCGGGCATGGCGTTGCCCATGGAATCAAACACCACCATTTCGAAACTCAACACCTGGAACTGGATATCAAGTAGTCCGTCGTCTATTGCCGCCTTCAGGCCTCCGGCACCGGCCACTGCTTGTTTGCTTATGGGCTTACCACCCTTATAGCGGTCATTGCCAATGGCAAGATAGGGAGTGGGATCAGGCAACTTACGAACGCGGAACGTGTGGGTTGCAATGTTCTGCCGGCGTCCCTCGAGTTCAGCTGTAACGGTGATAACTGCATCGGAACCAACGGCTGCGGGCCGTGCCACCCAACCATCTGCCGTGCGGGTAAGCGTTCCATTGGTCATGGAAGCCTGCACTGCGCTCTGCGGAACTCCGGGTATCGAGATACTGATCGGATTGTCAATACCTGCGTAGAGCACGTTCATCATCGTGGCCGAAACAGTGGCATAAGGATCGATGACAGTATAAGATGAGGTAAATGGATGCCGGGTGGAAGAGCCATCGGGATGAGGCACCTCGATGTAACCGGAGAAATTGAATGAACCGGAAGAGGAGGGTACAAATTCATAATGACCGTTCGGGATGGCGCGGCCGCCAACAAAAACTGTTGGACGCGAAGCTGTATCAACAGCGGCCAAGACAATGTCGGCGCTGTAACGGCCACCACGGATGACCATACGGGATTCAGGAACCACAAAAGCATTCAAATCATTTGCAATCATCTCTGAACCGGTGAGTTCAGCGATGGACTTGCCCTGGCTCAAGGCGGCTATCGACAGTAGGGCTTCGCCTTCAGCGTGGCGCACATCATTTTGCAGTTTGGTTAGAAGCGTGATAGCGGCCACAGCGGGCTGATTATCGAATTTGGCTTCTTCCCAGTTCTGTGCAACCAACATGCCTTTGCGTTGGAAAGGCTCGGTGGAGAGAACTGAATGAAGACTGGAACGGCGCACGGAATCAATTACGATCTTCTCAACCATTTTACGATAACCATCCACACGATTACGGAGATTGAGACCACGGAGGGTCGAGGGGTCAAGCATCACTATTGAAGCCGCGTCCATATCGTCGCGGTTCTGAATGTCGGAGAGTGTGCCGTCGGCACCGTCGGCCTGCTGTACGATTGCAAGTTTAAGGGAATCAATGAGCATGTAGAGCGCTGATGATTCTCTTCTCACTGAATCGGCCTTGGACATCCAACGTGCCATTCCTTCGGGATCGTCGGCACAAAGAGACTTGAGCTCGGCATATATGGCGGAGTTTCGGCGATTGACGTTGATATTCGTGCGCGCCAATCCATCCTCGACCTGCTGGAAGCCGTCGAGCACATCGCTTGACACATTCAGCGCAAGCATGGCAGTCAGAACGATGTACATCAGGTTGATCATCTTCTGACGAGGGGAAAGACGGGAGCCGGATTGTGCCATTTGTCAGACGTTGGGAGTTGAAGTTTGAGCGGAAGCCTGTGTCGTGGCCGGTTGTGCAGGCGCGGCTGTGGGCATACCTACACCGGCTGCGCCCATATTGATGGTCATAGCGCGAAGCATCTTTTCATACACCTGATTGAGCTGCTGCATGTAGAGAGTCATCTTTTCACTTTCCTCACAATAGCGGGAACTTTGCAGAGCACTGTTCTCATACATGTTGCAGATATCTTTGATACCGCGGTTCACGCGGTCAATGGCATCAAGCTGGGATGAGACACTTTTGAGCTGAATCTCATAAATGGTGTTAAGACCGGCGATATTTCGGTTAAGAGCCTGCATCTGTTCTACGTAACCGGCAGAGTTGGCCGACAGATTGTCGGAATTATCAGTAATGGCACGGTAACTATCAAGGAGAGTGCGGCTGACATTGTTGAGCGCCTCAGTGGTGGCCTTCAGCTCAGCCATCTGTGCAGCTATACCTGAAAGCTCGCCGGCAAACTGCTCGGATGCGCCTTCAACCGAGACTGGAGCGGCAGCCACAGGAGCAACCGGCGTTACTGAAGGTGCGGCAACACGAGCCGGCACCGACTCAAGATCGGTGTCAGTAACAAAAGTCACAGGCTGCGAGCCACCCGAGAAGTCGGGACGGTCCTCAGGATTCTTGGAAGCGAGGACGGGAAACACATCCTCCCAATTATAATCGCGGGGCGGACGGTCAAATGCTGTTAGAACAAACATCAGCACCTCGGTGCCCATACCTATGGAGAGCAAAGTGTTGCCACCCGGCAGGTGAAGTATCTTGAAGAGGGCACCCCAAATCACAATCGCCGCACCGATACTATAGGCGAAGTTGAAAAAACGCTGTCCACCTTCACTTGAGATGAAGCGTTCCACGGAGTTTTTATATCGTTTGATTTTTCCCATTGCTTTATGGTGATGATGTTTGTGTTATTTTTTGAGTTTGTTGCCTTTGGCAAAACCTATCTGTGAGCGTACGCAACGGAAACCGATATATGAGCGCTGCTCGTTTTGATACTCCCACATGCGTATGTCGGAACGGATATTATGTGCCACATCTTTCCACGAGCCACCGCGCACAATTTTGCGCTTCATCTTATAGGGGTCCTCCTTGGCAGCATCGTAGCGATACTCGGGATTCATGTCGGAAGTGAGTTTGCTCACCGATTCGGTGAAAGCCGTTGAGGTCCACTCGCTCACATTACCGGCCATGTCATACAGTCCGAAGTCATTGGGCGTATAAGTTCCCACACGGGATGTGATGAGATGTCCATCCTGAACATAATTTCCATCCTGGGGCTTGAAATTGGCGTAGAAGCATCCTTTCTCCTCAGTAAGAGGGAGGTCGCCTTCCCAGGGATATTTATTTTCATTTACTCCGGCGCGGGCTGCAAACTCCCACTCTGCTTCAGTGGGGAGACGATAAGGCTCTACATAGACACCTTCGCGTCCAAGAGCTCGGCGGAGGAAGTCGGTTCGCCAGTTGCAGAAAGCATTTGCCTGCTCCCAGCTCACACCTACAACGGGGTAGTCATTGTAACCACCATTCGAGAAATACATACGAACATAAGGTTCATTGTAAGCATTCTCAAAATCATTGATCCAGGCGGTGGTGTCGGGATACACGTTGACTATATAGGTGTTCAGGAAATCATAGTCGCTCTGGAGTCCGCGGGTAATGGTCTGGCGAACAATCTCGCCGTTATCATTGATAAAGGCGGTGTCCTTAGAGATGACGGGGACATCGGTGGGTACAGGTTTATCCGTATTGTATTCGCGGCGAGCAGGGTTGAGACGATGTTTACGCTTTGCGGCCTCGGTGTGGTTATACACTTCGTAACGGTAATTGAGCTGCTCGGGGTCAAGTTCCTTCACACCGGTGATAGGGTTGGTGCGATAGACACTTTCGATAGCTCGGGCCTCATCCTCATTCGGATTACGCCAGGGAATGGGTTTGGTCCAATTGAGGCGTGGTGTGATGGGATTTCCCTCGCGGTCCTCCTCAATCTTGAAGTCCTCGTTGCCACCATAGGCAGGATCAGCGAGACGCTCACGGATAATGGAGTCACGCACCCAGAATACGAATTGTTTGTACTTACCGTTTGTCACCTCGGTTTCATCCATCCAGAAGGCATCTACGGACATGCCGCGGGAGTCGGCGCGCAGGTTCCAGAGAGAGTCGGCCTCAGATGGACCGATTTTCATGGAGCCACGACTCACAAGAACCATTCCGTAGGGAGTGGGTTCGGCCCAGGATGAAGCACTAACACCGGTGACTTCACCACCGGCTGCATTACGCGAGCCGGATGCACATGAAGCCATGATGAAGGCCAGGAGTATGGTTGACAGAAAGAGAGTGAGATGTTTCATAATTACATTATGCGGATACTCTTATGCTTGTTTTTATTTTTTTCGGAGAGATTGAGTTTGAGGCTGTAGCCAGCTATAATTTCATGGCTCCCGCTGGAGGCTTTGGATATTGCCGAGGTTGGGTAATCGAAACTGTAGCCAATGAAAAAACCTTTGTATTCGGCCGCCAATGTTGCAATCACCGCATCATCATGGCGATAACCGAGTCCGAAGGTGAACAGTTTCTTGTAACGCAGACGCCCGGTGAGCTCAGCCCGAGTGAAAGTGAAATCACTCTTTACCATCAGGGAGGGTATCACTTCAAATAACGTGTTTTTTATCGGAATATTGCTACCGGCCATAAAATAGAGGGTGCGGCGCAACTGAAATTCGTAGTCTCCCCGGGTGTTGTCAGTGGAAGTGGAAGAATTGTTCTGACTGTCATCGGAGAATTTGATTGTGGGCGACATGAGATGGGTTCCGGAGATACCGGCCCAAAAGTACTTGTGGGAATAATAAATTCCGGCACCAAGGTCGAAAGCATTACCGGAAACGTCGGTGCGGGGGATGGCCTCATCGGTGCTTTCATGATAGTCGTCACCGTCGGGGATGAGTACCTCCGAACCTTTGAACACCTCATTGGCATAGCCAAGTTGGACACCGGCCGTCATCACGCCCTTGAACAGATTGAACTTGTAACCGGCCTGGAGGTTGATTGACAGATTGCGAAACAAACCTTCAGAAGCCTGATTGGCGGTAAGTCCCACGGCAATGCGCTTTTTACCTATTTTAATCGGCATGTCGGCTGTTGCGAGAATTGTGCGTGGAGCGTTGTCAATACCAACCCATTGAAGACGAGAACCAAGGCGTATGCGCACCATATCAGTGTTACCGATAGCCGCCGGATTATAGTAGGACGGCACCTCATAGTACTGAGAGAGCTGTGCGTCCGTCTGTGCACACACGCGACCTATGCCGATGAAAAGCATCAGCATGAGCAAGAGTGAGGGGACATAGCTTTCGGCAGGCGACTTCATTGTGTTGGGACAGTTATTCAAAATAGAACGTGAGCACCACCATGTTGGAGCGGGCTTTGGTGAGCGATTGTGTGATTTGGAATTTATCAGGATCATCGGCCAAGTCAGTACGCTTGTGGTCAATGACATCACTGAGCCCGAAGCAGAATTTAATTTCAGGATTAAGTTTGAAGTAAGGAAGATAGAAATCGAATCCGAGGCCGAGGGTAAGATACATGTCGGCCGACTTCAGGCGGAGGTAATCGCCACGCTTCCGGCTCACATCAAACGTTGGCATGACGCCGGCCGTAAGATACGGTTTGCAGTTACGGAAACGCTGACCTGAGAACTTCAAATCGATTGGAGCCACCACATAGGTTGACTTAATGTTCTGACGGTACTTCAGAGGGGCATCAGATTCGGCGGTATTAACATCGAGAATGGTCACATCGCGATTGCCGAAGTACATACCGGGGGATATGCGAAGGTTGAACCATTCATTGAGGCGCAGGTCAAAAAGACCGTTCACACAGAAACCCGGAGAGAATGAGGGCTGTTCCATATACCAGCTGTGCCCGTCGGGCGTCTGGTACCCATTGTGGGTGAAGTTTATATCCTGAGTGTGGATGCCGATGGAAAAACCGAGATGCCACCGACGCAGATCGGCATACGGACGATTCTGCAGCTTGTCGTTGAACCTCTGCGCACAGGCGGGACTGACCGCCAGGGCGGCCACCGCAAACAGGATTGAATATATGATGCAGCGTGTTACCTTCATTGGATATAGTGGGCGAGCCCCGAGGGCAGGCCGTGACTATTGTATAACGCTGAACACATCCCTATTATTGCCTTGCGGCGGAACCGTTTCGATGGTGAATGCGTTTTTCTTTATATCCCTACCGAGAGATGAACGCCGTAAAAAAACAGTTAGAAGATGTCGTTTCTAAAGAAGCATAAACCGACGGTATATAATATACTCAACGCGATGATACTCGTGCTGTCAGTGAGCCTGTTGGCATATCTTACCGTGCTTGGGCTTCATGGCCGTGAGTTTTTCTCGGACCGCGGCTACATGACTTTCCAGCTGTGGGTTTGCTACGCGTTTATAGCCGACTTTTTTCTGGAGCTGTATCTGGCTACGGACAAGAAACATTACGTAAGGCGTAGGTTACTGTTTCTGATTCTGTCAATTCCATATCTGAATATAGTGGCCGCCCTTAACATACCGTTGACTTACGGGACTCTATACTTTCTGCGGTTCATACCGCTGGCACGCGGTGCGCTTGCCATGACCATAGTGGTGGGGTACATATCACGCAACCGTATCACCAACATCTTCGCTTCCTATACTGTGGCCCTGCTTGCATTCATCTACATGGGCAGTTTGATATTCTACGAAGTGGAACACGGGCATAACCCGGATGTGAACAGTTTCTGGACAGCGTTATGGTGGGCGTTTGCAGTGGCAACCACCGCGGGGTGCGACATCTATCCTGTCACCTGGGCCGGGAAGATTGTTTGCGCGGTACTACCAACGATGGGAACAATGATGTTTCCATTGTTTACAGTGGTTGTTACCAATGCTGTTCGCAACCGTTTGGACAGAGCGAAGGCAGCGGCTACATCATCCAAGACGCCGCAGAATCCAGCCACCGCGGCGAAGTCAACGCCCCAGACTGATGGTGCGGCTGATCCTTCTTGAACCGGAGATAAGCGAGAGGACATATTCACCCGGAAGCAGCTCTGACAGAGATGCAGTAAGCGAACCTTTGGGCGAGCTGCTGTGGAGGAACACGCGTCCCTGCAGGTCGCACACAAGGAGTTGGATGCCTCCAGGGCCGGAGGCTGTTACAGTGCGCGAGGAGGCATCGTAATCAACTGTTGGTTCGGTAATCATGTCGCGTGACTTGGAGGAAGGGAATGTAGAAGAGGCTCCAGGACTGGCATTACGCGATTTGTGAGTGTCTGCAACTACCGGGGCGTTTGCATCGGGATTGAGGGCTCGGGGGAAAACCGTGGACTGCCCTACCCTGACAGTATCATGTCCATCCACCTTAACGGTACGTAAAGTCATAACGGCCAATGGAGTGAGAGAGCCGGGGACTGACCAGGCGAGTTCCGACTCCACAACCCGGCCCGAAGGCGCGCGGTGGTTCACACGTTGGCGCAGGTAGGAACGAGTGCTTGATGTGAGAAGAGCATCCGTGACCGTGTCGCCCTCAGCGAGAATCACCGTCACGGGGAAACGGCGGGTGATTTCCACGTGTCCCGTATCGGAATATACAAAAGCCATGTCCCTGCGGCCTTCAGCCCGGAAATACTGCGAGGCTGGGGCTGAGCCGGCTGCATCAAGTACAACGTGAAAATCGGAACGTTCACGTGAAGATTCAGTGTGGTCGTGGAAAAGAGTGTCACCGACAAGCGTGTAGCGATGCCAATAGCTACCGCGCAGCTCTACGATGGATGTATCGGCAGGGACTATATAGGTCCATTCTGTCTGAGCACCGGTGGAGGCAAGCTGAGAAAAATCGACCACACTATCAGTCACGGGCTGCAAGGAATGAGAAGCGGCACCGCGAAGCGTGAGACCATTATAGGGGATGGACAATACTCCCAGCAGAGGGAGAAGAGCATAAAGAAGGTTCATGAGTGTGAATTTTTGCGCAATTTACGCATTTCCCTTCTATCCACCAAGCCAACAGCCGATTATTTCACCAGCACGCGACGGGCGAAATCGCCGTCGGTTACCACATAGAGCCCTGCGGGAAGCGCAATGAGAGCCTCACCTGAGACCTTGCGCTGTGCCCATGTTTTACCATCAATGCCGTAAACACTGATTGTACGGTCTGAGTCGCGGCTCTCAATAACGAGGAGGCCATTGCGAGAAAAAGCATCCCACTTGTGGTAATCAAGCTCGGCAACGGCACCCATTGCCGAGTGATCAGTGATGGCGATATTGTCAATGAACCATCGTCCGCCGGCAGTCTGTGCAAAGCGTATCCTGCCGTTGCCGGGACGAGAGACGTCCACGGTAAATGACTTGGCAGAGGTTGACTCAACGGTGAGGGATTCTATAGTGGTCCAAGTCATACCGCCGTCGGCTGAGTAATCAATATTGATCACGGCATCAGCTTCGGAAGTGCTTGGCCATTTGGACGCATCAAATGTGACACGCCCAATGCCTGCATTCTTATCCTGAGCCATGGCAATGGTGGAGTTGCTCTTCTTGCCCATGCGTAATGCCGTGGTTCCATTGAAACCGCGGTCCTGCGAGCCTGAGCCGAAACCGCCATCGGTGACATTCCAGCTACAAGCACGCCCCATGAACGAGGTGGAAGAATAGCAAGGCACGGCATCGATCACATCATCGCTCACCTCCCAGTCCTCAAGGAATGTGGAAGGGGCGGCAACGGAACCTGAAGCGAAGGCGTCGTCGTTGACATAGGTACCGGAAGAGAGCACAATCGGAGTCTCATAGTCGCCGCCCACTGAGGCACCCATTCGCAGATAGAAGCGGTCCTCCTCAGGTGTAAGAGTGATTGAAGAGCTCCAGGCCGCCTTATCAGTCGACACTTCAAAAGGCACTTTCACAGCCACAGAAATATCACCGGGAATATTGTCGACCTCGAGAAGAAGTTCGGCAATGTCGGAGGGTTCACCCGGGGCGGCATCAAAAAGGAGATCGCCATCAAAAAGGAGCTGGATGGACGGTACGGGAGCCGATGTGGTAACGCGCAGAAGCGGTGCTTCCATTCCACCCGGGAGATTGCGGAAGGTGACAGTGTAATCAGTTTCAGAATCAAGTCCGGCAACTACCAAACGTTCATCGGAGGCAGCAACATTGCGCGGGAAGTCACTGACTGATGTAGAGCCTTGAAGAATGTCAACCGTATAAGTTGCTGAGGGGGTATCTTCATTCATGTTCAGCCAAGTAAGAGTAAAACCCTCGGAGGTGACATCAGTTATAGCCGCCGGCAACCCGTCGATGATTTCACAATAGAGATCAACAGAGCGGGTTACAGAGCCGGACCGGAGCGTTAGAATACCCTCGGCATCACCTGCATCGGGAGAGTTTACGGTAACGGTAACGTAGGTGCCTTCGTTGGCCTGTGCGGCCGTTAAGGTAGCGGGCGTTACGGAAAAACATCCACCGGCTTGAATGGAGACTGAAGAGGTCAGGTTGACGGCCTTGACATAGACCTGAGTGGAACGCGCCACTCCGCGGGCAGCCATTCCGAGATTGACTGTTGTGTTCTGGACCGGGAACTGGAAAGCGGGGTCCTTGGAGCCGCCAATGTACCAAGCTTCACCTTTTTTGTCGCCCCAAACATATTCAATCAGTTCAGGATAGTCAATGAAGGGGTTACGATTGTGTTGAAAAGTGTAGATGGCCTCATTTCGGTCAAGCTCCTTTTGGCTCACCTGATCCTGACGGGCCCACTTTAACAACAGATTAAGGCTCCAAGTTGTGAAAACAGGATAACTGTTGCCGGCAAAAACTTTGCCACCGTCGCCGGAGGTCCAACCGGAAATTATGCCGTTGTAGCAAGCGGCCATGTAGAAATAGCTTCGGGCAAGGTCGCCTTTGTATTGATCATCGGGTTCGAAAACAGTGCCGGTATAGCCGGGGAAAGTACAGTTGCCCAAACGGCCAAGAGGCTGGACAGAGCCATTAGAGGCCAGTTTAGTGCCGTTGGCACACTCTCCGAAGGGGTAATTTGATCGCTGGCCATTAACTTTTCCATCCGTGGGGTAAAGATGGAACGCATCAGAGT